>CAMKSB010000089.1 GCA_946415335.1 uncultured Clostridia bacterium | reverse complement strand
CTCCTGTCACGCGCCCTCTGCTTTTTTACATTTGTGACTTTTGCCTATTGACAAACGGTCACTACATAACAGTATTACAACTTTATCGGTGCATTTGACTTTTCACGGGCTATCGAAGAAGCCCGCCATTCCAATCAAAAACAGCAAGAAACGGCATAGACGTTTGAGCTATACCGTTTCCTGCTTCAATGTTTTCTTAATTCACCGCCCCTAAGCGGGTGGTTGTGATTAGATTTATTCAGTTTGCTCTTCCGCTGCCGCGGCTTGTGCCTTTTCGTTTTTTATTCTTTCTATGAATTTTTTAATCAGCGCGACAACAACCGGAATATATGTTGCAAGCGGCAGAACAAAGCCGAAGTATTTAAGGTTTTCGGACTGTACGAGCATATTGAAAATTCCGTGGTATATTATCGCGAGCATAAGCAGGGCGAATGTGCCGCAGTAGAACAGCTTTTTCTTTTTCTTTACAAAACTCATTCCGAAACCTACCGCTGCGGTGCAGATTCCGTGCATTAACGCTGTAGCGAAGCCTCTGACAATAGCCCACTCGATGGACACGGCTTCCACGCTGTTGATAAGAATATAGGTGTTTTCAAACAGCGCAAAGCCAATGCCGAGCGCAAATGAAGACGAAATCAGCTTTTCGCGGTTATCGGAGATTACAAACGCGTAAATCAGCACCGGGATTGCTTTGATTATTTCCTCTGTCGCCGGGGTGATTGCGGTTGTGGCATAAAGCATGTCGTAATTCACGAGCCTTAGCAAAAGTCCGTTTACTTCAGAAATAAATAGCGCGGCGCAGATGCCGATAAGAATAAAAACCATTACTCTGCGCGAGGTTTTTTGAATCAGCGGCAGGCTTAATAACAGGGGAACAAACATACAGATAAAGAGAATATAAATCAAGTTGTCCATTTTTTAACTCCCCTTACTACCGTCGGCATAATTAAAGCTGTGATAAGACCTGTTACACAGCAGCAAATAAGCGTTATAAGTTCGTTATCATGGCTCATTGCATAACATTCAAAGAAAATTGAAACCTCGTAAACGAGCGCCAAAAGATTGTATTTTCTGAGGCATTTCACTACTCCGAAATCGACATCCGGAAAGATAAGATGCTTTAGGTTGAAGTAGGATGCCGGAATTACAAACAATGTGAGCACTGCTCCCTGAAGCTTCCACAACAGCGAAACCTCGCCGAGCAGAAACAGTCCCGCATACAGCAAAACCGCTGCCACAGGAGCGGCAAAAGCTATCAGTCTGTATTTTTTAAACTTCTTTGAGCGGTCGTCAACAAGCGAATCGACCGTGCCGAAGTTGGACGAAAAGAAGAACATGAGACTTCCTATCATTCCCAAAAAACCAAGCTGAAAGCTGTCCGTAATGGTGCCGTCTGTCATAAGACGGATGATGTTGTATAGTCTTCCGAAGGCTATACAACCGAGGGAGAGGGTAATCATTTGTGCGTAAAGAGCCTTTTTGGGACGAAAAAATTGTGTTTCTCCGCATACAAACCCTACGAGAGCGCATACGCAAACGATTATGTTTGCAATTAAATACATACTGAAATGTACCTCCTTTTTATGCTGTTTTATAAACGCACTTTACAGGGCTGCCGAAACAGCCCTGTATTTATTTAACTTAATCCCGGTATAAGCTACTTTTCCAAGTACAGCTGGTTTTCTGTTACACTTGACGTTAGATAGCCACCGGTGATTTCCGCAGCGCCCTTGACAAAGCCATCCTCGCGCTGAACGAACATTGAGATTCGGTTGTCGCTCGTCATATGACTGCTGTCAAAGCTGATTGCGCCTTCGTTTAACTCTACCGGAGAACTGTAGTCCTTTTTGAGAACATACTCCCACGCTACGGGTTTATCGGCTCCCGGAGACTGCTTAACAAGCTCCTTAGAATACGGAACATAGTCATACTCCGCGAACGCGATCTTTGTCAAAGGAGATTTTAAATAATCCTTCGGCATTGTGGAGAGAACCATGTTGGGGTCGCTCATTGCTTTTTCGTTATATCTTTTTGCAACGAACGGCGTTGTGTAGTACATATAAATCTCCGGGCCGGTTGTTCCTTCGTTGAGGTTTGTACCGATAAGGTTGTGCTTACTGTCCTCCTTTGCCACCGGCGCGTAGTGCAGCTGGTAGCGATCGGTCATAATACCCTCGGGGCGGAAGGGCTCGCCTACGGTGCAGATAATGTCATAGACCGCCTCTTGCTTTTGCTTTTCAATCTCATTAGCCTTTGCTTCAGCGGAGCTTGACATATTAATCTCTTTTTCGTTGAGACCGTAGCTGCGGTAACCGAAGTAAATGCACTTTCCGCCTGCGCTTTTATTGAGATCTATATCAAGGAATTCCGTGCAGCCCTGCTCGAGCAGCCTAAGTTGGGTTTCCTTGGCGGAATTGCCAGATGCAGTATAAATCTTGTTGTAAAAGATTCTATCCGTCTCGTATTTGCCCTTGATAAATACCGCATGGTTAATGTCGCCCTTAAACTCGGCGGCTTGGGTAACCTTTCTCTTGTGAAGCTCGGGATCTTCCTCGGTTACGTCAGCTTTATCAACAACAAGCGCGGTCGCGCAGCCTGAGACAAATACGTCCTCGCTGATGTTTAGCTCGGTAAACGGCTTGCCGGGAACTGTTCCCTGGTTATATGAGTAATAAATATAGTAGGTCTTGTTATCGTTCATTTTAATCGGTGTTGTGTTGGACGCGCAGTAGTATACCGCGCTGTCAAACTGCTGCTGATCGGGAACAGCCTTGGCGTCGCTCCTGTAGAGCACTACGCTCTTTATTGCCTTATCAATGTCGTCGGTTCTTGCAACGCTGACATAGGCTGCGGGATCGCCGCCATCGGGAGCCTTTGGCTCATAGTTCGGTACAAGGGTGCGCGTCCATGACTTTGCGGGATCGCCTGCGACGTCAAAGGGAATCATCTCGTCGGAGGCTGCTGCAGTTGAGGCTACCATCGCGAGCAAATCGACCTGCTTGTCATAGTTGCTAAGAACGTTCTTGTCGGTTGATTTTGAGTCTTCTCTTGACGACGCGCCGACAAATATCCTTGAAATATACCGCTTCTTGACGGTATCGCGCTTGATGTACATATAGACTTTTTCGCCCGGATGGAAAGAGCTGCCGTTCTCGCTGTCGGAGTACTTGGGTCTTCCACTGCCGTCTGTCCATGAGGGTAAGGCGACATTGAACGCTTCCAGCTTATAGGGATCCTTTAACTCCTGAACAGAGTTGAAGTCGCCGCTCGGCTTACTGCCCGCGAGGGTGGTTTCTTCCGAAACGTCGCAGGTGATAACGCCGTTGTTATTTGTCGCGTCGTGCCTGTTTTTGCTGACGACAACGCTGTCAAGCGTCAGGCGCGGCGCGTCCTTGACATAGCCCGTAACATACAGGTTGGTCGCAATATACGGCATGACGCCGTCCGCCGTTTTCATGCTGCCCTGATCTTCCCTTGAAAAGCCCCAGTAGACGCTGTCGATATCATTATCTCCCAAAAGTCCGTTAGTCGCCATATAGGCGTTTTCGGGAGCGATGGCTCTGATGTTGGCTTTCCGGTTGTCAATACAGCGCTGTACCACTACGGAGGCAGCCGCATAGGTGGCGTTGTTGCCGGCGGAGCCGGAGGGCTTTGCCTGATATTCGGTCGCCTTGCTGATCGTATAGGGGAGCTTAGAAATATAGGGTTCTCCTCTGTACGCCTGCACGTCTGTCAGCGCGCGGTAGGGGTTGTAGCTCCAGGTATAATACAAACGCAGGTATTTTTGGTTACTGTCCACGATGTAGCCCTTGTAATAGAAGGACTGGGCAAGGTTGACGCCCTTGGAGGCGTTCGGTTCCTCGATAAACGGTTGATCGGCAAGCTCCTCAAACAAATGTCTTATGACGTCCTCCGGCGCGTCATAGTAGCCGACGCCGTTTTCCGAATCCGTACCGAAGGCGAAGAAAATGCCCGACAGGTACTTGGTACCCTCGGTGTATTTTTCCTCGGGCTCATAGTACATATAGGATCTTTTGTTTTTAGGCTCCCAGTCATCTGTGGTGGCGTAACCGGTATAGCTGTAAGGTCTTCTTCTGTATCTTCCCTCGCCGCCGTCCGTTCGAGGTAAGGTGTAGCGACTGGTCGCGAAGTTATAGGGCAATCCGCTGAAGGTGGTGACGGGCTCCCAGCCTGCCTTTGCGTCGCTGTGCTTGCTGACCAAATGAAGCTTGCCGACTTCAATCGGCGTACCGGCGTTTTTGTCCGCACTGATGTACAAGCCGTCCAAATCAGCCGGATAGTTCTCGTCTTCATCCTTTGAATCCGCCGGGAAGCCTAATTTTCCGGCGCATCCGTATTTGACCTGTCCGAATTGGAGCGTGCCCTCACTGGTGTACGGCGCGACCCTGATATCGCGGATCGCCATATTCGGATTGGTGGTTGTTTTGAAGCCGAGGTAGGTATACTGATCATCGTCGAGCATTGCCACTCTGGCGTCGGGGCTCAGGTTTTGATCGAAAATCTGGAAGCCTGCCGTGGTCAGCTTTGCCTTAACGCTCGATTCGTTTCTGCCCGATCTGACAATCATATCGCTGTAATACAGCTTACCTTCGCCGCCGGATTTATCGGCGCTCTTGGGATCCGCGCTCTGCGTACGCTTGGCAAGCGAGCTCTCGGTAAAATAATTGATATAGATACCGTTCACGTCATCCCGCTTTGCGCCCGTATTGCAGTTACCTGGAGTCACCTGACCGAAAAAGCTGGCACAGTCGCAGCCGTTGGGCTTATTGGCCTCGCCGTAGTTGATGGTGAACACATTGCCGTTTTCATCCGCGCGGATCGGACTGCCGGAGGCGGGATCATCGGAAACGTACATGCACACCCAGCCGTTTTGCCCCTGATAGGCGTTGATGTCGGCAATCCGCCCTTGATTGTCCTTGACCGCCCGATAGATCAGGTTGCTGGTCTTGCTGTCGGTGATCCTCGCGTCTACCGCGAATTCAGCCATCTCGGTATATGTCTTCGGTCTGGTTCTCAGCACATGATCGATGATGAGCGCTATCACATAGAACCAGAGGGTGACAGCGAGAACGATCAGCGCGAAAAAGCCTGCCCAGCTGGAGATTGCCGCCGAAATCGCCATCACCTTGGTCGCGATGGAGGTTACGGTCGTGGCGACAACTGCCGTGGAAGCCTTTACGGCGGCAACCACGGCGCCCGCGATGCCGTATTCTCCGGCGAGCCATGTCAGCAAGCCGATCGCGCAGCTGCCCACGTCGATCCACTTGAGCACTTCGGCGACGGTTTTCTTTGTCTCCTCCCATTTATCGGTCGCCTCGGCATTCAGCATCTGTCCCGCGGCATGGAGGCGGATGGCGTCGGAGGTAAACGCGACCTTTTTGTCAGCCAGCTCGGGATTGGTATTGACCCAAATAGAGAAGGAATCCTCCTGTAGCTCCATTTGGATCTTCTGCTTGGCTTTTTCGATCAGATTGAGCGCGTCCCGGTTCTCTTTATTCTCTCCGAGATTGGAGATAACGGACGTCAAGCCCGCCATGCCTGCCATCCTGCTCTGCGCGTAGGTCATGGAGTCAATGATCGGATAGAGCCTTTTGAGGTCTACCTCAGCGCTTGTCTTTTTGCCGATTTCGACAAGATACTCGCCCAGAGGCATGGTGTCGTTGGCTTGGTATTGATTCAAGAAATTGTACGCCTTGACATACGCGATCGCGCTGTCCTGCTCCGTCGGCTTATTGGCTTCGCTGATCGCGGTCTCCACACTGGTTTGCTGTGCCTCTTGCATGTATTTCTTCTCATTGTATACCGCTTCGCCGGATTCAAATTTGGTCGCGAACAGCTGGAGCTGTTTATGGAGATCCCTCGCTGCGTCGCCCATATCCTTGTCGTATTCGTCGAGCTCATCCTTGGACAAATCGTCGTTTTCGATAATGCCCCAAAGGTTGCTGTTCTTTACATTATCCGCCCAGGTAATGTCAACCTCCTCGCCCGTTTTACTGTCCGTTTCCTTGTCATAAGGGGTAAGACCCGCAGCGAGAAAGTTGGTGATCGCGTTCACGGCTGCCGTACTCGCATGCGTGATCAGCTTGGCGAAGAAGTTTTTATCGGCCTTCTTATTGATGATATAATCGCCCAGCTTCGCGTTATCAGCCTCCGGCACCTTGAACAGATTCAAGCCCTCATAGGCTGCCTTCGCCTTCGGGCTGCCTTTTTGATAGTTTATGATGAACTCGTTCGCGCACGAATACATGGTTTCTGCAGCGCCCGAGTTGGATTTTTCCAAATCATCGTTCGCCTGCTTATAGTCCTTGATCTGATATCCGCCGTCCATATGAAGCAGCTTGACGTCATACAGCGCTTCTCTTTTGTCCTCCGTGAGCTTGAAGCCCATGAGAACAGCGTCCTTGCCTGTTCCCGCGTTCAGGTTCTTGTTGGTGCAGGTATAGCCCTCGCTTTCGCAGAGCCTCTTCGCATCCTCTTCCTTCTCCGCCTGAAAAACCTTTACGTCCGAGACATAATACACCTTTTCCG
>CAMKSB010000088.1 GCA_946415335.1 uncultured Clostridia bacterium | reverse complement strand
TCCTGAGCTTCGGTGGTCTCCTGAGCTTCGGTGGTGTCAGCAGCAGTGGTGGGCTCTACAACGGGGCCGTCGATCCACTGGCCGGATTCCCAACCGGTGATCTCATAGGTCTTGCCTGCCTGTACGGTGAGGTCTGCGGTCTGATTCCATACGTAAGTTTCGGTATCAGTGTTCCAAGCCATGGTTTCAGAGCCGGGAGCCATTCTGCAGAAGATCACCTGAGTGTAGGTGGGATCTGCGGGAAGAGCAGCCTTGTACAGGTCGCCTTCCTTGGTCATCTTAACCCATACAGGAACGATGTTAGCTTCGTTGTTGAAGAAGTAAGCAGCGAACCAAGCGTCGTAGCTGCTCCAATCAGTATTGGGCTTCAGATATACTGCGTCGCCGGAAGCCGGAGCAGCAGTGGTCTCCTCAACGGGCTCTGCAGTGGTGTCAGCAGCGGTGGTGTCAGCAGCGGTGGTGTCAGCTGCAGTGGTGGTCTCCTCAGAAACATTAACGAGTTTGTACTTTCCGTTTTCCTTTTCATTGAGGATCTTGTAGTAAGCACCGTCAACAGCTACCACATCATTGGTCTGCTCTTTAGCGATCTCCCAAGAAGGAGTACTTGCACCGCTCTCGAAATAAGCCATCAGGAAGTTGTCGCGAACAGTAGCAGCACCGTAGGCGAGGCTCGTCCAGATGCCATCTTCGTTGTCGTTCCAAGTCCAGATACGCCATGCGCCGGACAAGCCGGGAGCAATAACGTCAACATGAACCACTTTGGCAGCAGAGGTCTCCTGAGCCGCGGTGGTGCCGGCAGCGGTGGTGCCGGGCTGAGCGGGAGCTGACCATTCGCCGGTCGCCCAGTCGGTAATCGTATAGGTGCCGAGCGGCTGTACGGTGAGATCAGCAGTCTGATTCCACTTGCCGTCCCAGTTGAACTCCTGATAAGTGGGGTTCATTCTTACAAAGATAACGTTGGTGTAGCCGGAAGGTACAGCTGCCATGTACTTGCCTTCTACAGGGGTCATCTTTACAGTGGTGTCCTGTTTGCCGGTTTCAAAGAAATAAGCGGCAAACCAGGCATTGTCCTGCGTCCAGACACCGGGCTGCAGATAAACAGTGGTGCTGGTGGTATCGTCCTCGGCAGCCTGTACGCTGACGCCTGCGATCGCGAAGATCGAGAACAGCATGCAAACCGCGAGGACAATACTGATAAGTTTCTTAGTCATACAGTTTTTTCCTCCTTTTTGATTTTATTTGGGTACTATGTATCCCATATGACCAATATTATCATAACATTTTTTGAATTTTTTTACAATCTACTTAATGCACAAGATTGCAATTCATTATTTGTTTATTATCCCTTCTTACCTTCCGGCTTTTCGGATAATAATTCTCTTTAGTAAAAAAGACGACAACTATCAACAGTTGCCGTCTCTTTTTTGTAAATTATTATGCTTAAAACGAAAATGTACCATTTTCTATTTCTGTCAACATGGCTACACGTTTGTCATGCCTTCCGCCCTCTTCGGGAGTGGACAAAAACAGCTTTGTGTATTTTATAGCGTTCTCAGGGGTGGTCACCCTGCCGCCCATGCATAAGATATTGGCGTGGTTGTGACGGCGCGTCATCTCCGCGCCGAATTCGTTGTTGACCACCGCCGCGCGGATCCCCTTGAACTTATTTGCCGCCATGGAAATGCCGATACCGGTGCCGCAGCAGAGGATGCCCAGCTCACATTCGCCGCTCGTGACGGCGTTCGCCACCTTTGCCGCGTAGACCGGATAGTCCACGCTCTCCTCGCTGTAGGTGCCGTAGTCCTTGTAGGCAATGCCCTCTTTGTCAAAATACGCTTTGATGGCGGTTATCAGGTTGAAACCGCCGTGGTCGCAGCCGAGTGCTATCATGTTACTCTCTCCCCAATCGTTTATTCAGTTCTCTCTGCGCCTGCGGCAGACGGAGGTAGGAAGGCATGAGCGCCTCGGCGGTCACGGTTCTCCCCTCTCTGATTGCCTGCCATGCCGCCATAGCGACAGAGGAAGCGGTCTGGATGCGTTTGTTTGCCGGCGCAAGACGGACATGCGCCGTCTCGCCGCCGAAGAAATCATAGCAGAGCTTCGCGCCGTCGCCGACGAGCACGACCGGCTCGGTATACCGGGAAAGCTCCTGCTTCAAATCGCCGAGCGACAGGGCTCTGTCGTCACAAAGGCGCTCAACCTTGTCGCCGCTGACGCGGAACAGGGCGTTGTAGACCTGCGAACAGCGCGCGTCCATCGCCGCGCAGACGATGCAGTCGCCGCCGGTCATGTTGTACGCCATGCTCTCGAGCGTGGAAACCGGCACGCAGGGCAGATCGTCCGCGAACGCCAGCCCCTTGACTGCCGCCACGCCGATGCGCACGCCGGTAAAGGAGCCCGGCCCCGCGTTGACCGCGACGGCTCCCAGCTCGGAAACCGCCGTGCCGGTGCTTTTCAAAAGCTGTTCCAGCATGGGCATGAGCGTCTGGCTGTGCGTCAGCGCGATATTCAGAAAGCTCTCGCCGAGGATCGCGTCTTCATCCGCGATACAGACCGACGCAGCCTTGGCGGAGGTGTCCGCCGCGAGTATCTTCAACTCAGCTCCACTCCTTCTATGGTAAATACGCGCTGTTCGTCGTGCTCCCCGCGCTCGATCGTCACGCGGATAGCGTCCCCGGGCAGCGCGCCCTCGATGTTTTCGCTCCATTCGATCACCAGAACCCCATTGCCCTCGTAATCAAAGAAGCCGGTGGAATACAGATCGTCCCAGGTGGTGACGCGGTACATATCAAAATGATAGACCGGACACCTGCCCGAATATTCATTGACAAGCGCGAAGGTCGGACTGGAGACCACCTCTCCGGTGCCTAAGCCACGGCAAAGTCCGCGTGTAAAGGCGGTTTTGCCCATGCCGAGACCGCCGAACAGGGCGATCGTCTCGGCGCCGGTGAGCTGCTTTGCCAGACGTTCGCCGAGCTGCTCCGTCTCCTGCGCGCTGTTGGTGATGACGGTCGTCATCAGAACAGACCTGTGATCTTGCCCTCGCCGCTGACGTTGATGCTGTGGGCAGCCGGTACCTTCGGCAAGCCGGGCATGGTCATGATGTCGCCGGTATAGACGACGACAAAGCCCGCGCCGTTGGAAAGCGAGACGTTTCTGACGGTGATCTCAAAGTCCTTGGGCGCGCCCAGCAGCGCCGGGTTGTCGGACAGAGAATACTGCGTCTTGGCGATGCAGACAGGCAGGCTGTCGGCGCCGAGCTTCTGAACCTCGGCGATCGCCTTTTCCGCCTGAGCGGTATAGTTCACGCGGGAAGCGCCGTAGATGTTCTTCGCGATACAGTCGATCTTCTCCTTGACGGTGAGCTCGTCCGCATAGAGCGTGTGGAAGTCGGAGGGCTGCCCGCAGGCTTCAACGACCTTCTGCGCCAGCTCGATACCGCCGTCGCCGCCCTTGCCGAATACCTCGGAAAGCGCGAAATCAGCGCCGTTTGCGCGGCAGTATTCCTCGATATAGGAGAGTTCCGCGTCGGAATCGGTGCCGAAGCGGTTGATCGCGACGACCACCGGAACGCCGTACTTGCGCATGTTCTCAATGTGTACGCCGAGGTTGGCGATACCCTTTTTCAGCGCGTCGTGGTTCTCCTGAGAGACCTCCGCCTTGGGTACGCCGCCGTTGTATTTCAGGGCGCGGCAGGTGGCGACAAGCACGATCGCCGACGGCTTGAGTCCGGCGTAACGGCACTTGATGTCGAGGAACTTCTCCGCGCCGAGGTCGGAGCCGAAGCCTGCCTCGGTGATGCAGTAATCCGCGAGCTTGAGCGCCAGCTTGGTCGCTCTGACGCTGTTGCAGCCGTGGGCGATATTGGCGAAAGGTCCGCCGTGCATGACGGCAGGCGTGCCCTCGAGCGTCTGGACGAGGTTCGGCTTGATCGCGTCCTTCAACAGCGCCGCCATCGCGCCTTCCGCCTTGAGATCTCTGGCGTAGACCGGCTCGCCCTGGTAATTATAGGCGACCAAGATCCTGCCGAGACGCGCCTTGAGGTCGTCGATGTCCGCCGCGAGGCAGAGGATCGCCATGACCTCGGAGGCGACGGTGATGATGAAATGATCCTCGCGCGGGATGCCGTTGACCTTGCCGCCGAGACCGACGATGATATTTCTTAACGCGCGGTCGTTCATGTCGAGACAGCGCTTGATGAGGATCCTTCTGGGATCGATGCCCAGCTCGTTGCCCTGCTGCATATGGTTGTCGAGCATGGCGCAGCAGAGGTTATTGGCGGAGGTAATGGCATGCATATCTCCGGTAAAGTGCAGGTTGATGTCCTCCATCGGGAGCACCTGCGCATAGCCGCCGCCTGCAGCGCCGCCCTTGATGCCGAACACCGGACCGAGCGAGGGTTCACGCAGGGCGATGATCGCCTTTTTGCCGATCTTTGCCATCGCCTGTCCGAGTCCTGCGGTGGTGGTGGTTTTACCTTCGCCGGCAGGGGTCGGGTTGATGGCGGTCACCAAAATCAATTTGCCGTCAGGGTTGTTCTGTACCCTGGCGCTGAGTTCGTCGGAGAGCTTCGCCTTGTATTTTCCGTAGAATTCCAGCTCGTCCTCCGTTATGCCTATCTGTGAAGCAACTTCCTTGATGGGCAGCAGTTTCGCCTGCTGCGCGATTTCGATATCAGACAGCATTTGAGCACCTCCGTGTTTCATAATTAGTTTTATTATACCAAAGGTTTTTCAAACTATATTTCTTATTTGAAAAATTGAGTCATATTCCGGTTCGTTTTTTCATATACATATATAATGAAGTAATTGATCAAGGAGTTTATGATGTTCAGAAGTCATTATCGGACAAGCCTTTGGCTGTGGCTCGTCTGTCTGCTCGCCGCCTGCTTCGGGCTGGTGCTGATCGCCAGTTTGCAGCGAAACGGTGGCTACAATTTTCTGCGGTCACAGGTGATCGCCGCCGGGATCGGCTTTATCGGCGCCGCTGTGCTCTCCTTTGCCGATTATCATCTGTTGCTGGACAGATGGAAGTGGTTCGCCGGTGCTGCCGTTTTGCTTACTGCGGCAGTGTTTGTGTTCGGCTTTCAGGTCAGCGGCACCGACGACGCGGCATGGATCGCCCTGCCGTTCGGACTGACGGTACAGCCGTCGGAGTTCGTCAAGCTCTGCCTGATCCTCACCTTTGCCCGACACCTTTCTTATTTATCAGAAAGGAACTGTCTGAACCGTCTGCCGGGGTTGTTGTCGCTGGCGGTTCACGCGGCGCTTCCGGTCGCGGTGATCCATTGGCAGGGCGACGACGGCACGGCGCTGGTGTTTTTGCCGGTGTTTCTGTTTATGGCGCTTGTCGCCGGCGTCAAGAAACGTGTTTTTGCCGTTACAGGCGGCTTGGCGTTGGTGCTGGCGCCGGTTTTCTGGTTCTTTTTGCTCAACGAGGAGCACCGCAGCCGGATCATGTCGCTGTTTTTGCCGGACGCGGATTACGGCTGGCAGCAATATCAGGGAAAGCTCTCCATCGGCAGCGGCGGTTTATGGGGTTCGGGCTTATTTCACGGGAACCGCGTCGTGCAGGAGGTCGTCCCGGAGCAGGAGAACGACTTTATCCTGACCGTCGCCGGAGAGGAACTCGGCTTTATCGGCTGCATGGCTGTTTTGGCGGCTTTGCTCGTGCTGCTTCTGCTGATCCTGCGGCAGCTCAAAACCGCGTCGGACACGGAAGGCAGACTGATTTGCGCCGGGGTTTTCGCGATGCTGGCAGCGCAGATCTTCATCAACCTCGGCATGGTGCTGGGATTTTTGCCGGTGATCGGCGTGACGCTGCCGCTGTTCAGCGCAGGCGGTTCATCGGTGATGGGAACGCTGTTGGGGATCGGTATGGTGCAAAGCGTGGCAAGACGCACATGGCGCAGATAGAAAGGGCAGAAGGCGGCGGCCTTCTGCCCTTGGTTTTTATTTATCCTCGGTGATGGTGAGATTCGCGTTGTAGGTTCCGTACGCCCAGCAGCCGTTCGCGTTGCTGAACGCGAAGCTGACCGGCATCTGAACGGAGCCTGTCTTGATCTCCGCCGGAACCGCGATATTGGCGATGATGTTGTCCGCTGTCAGGGCGTCGATCTGCGCCTTCGGTCCGATGACGGTGACGGAGATGTTCTTGGAGGTGACCTCCGACTTATAGCCTGTCGGCAGACCGGTCACCCGGAAGTTGTCTACCTCAAAGGTCTTTTTACTCAGTCCGCTGAGGTCGAGCGTGACCGCCGCAGTGGCGCTGTTGCTGATGTTCTTGCACTTTTCGGGAATGACAAGCGCCAGCGAGTCAAAGGTCTTTTTCTCGTTGGAGAGCTTGGAGAAGTCGATCTCCTCAGTGGTGACGTAGTTGACGTTCTTCATCACATCCTGCGGTCCTGCGAGCAGGATAGAGGAAGGCTTGATCGTGATCAGGTCGTTGAGATCAAGTCCTGCCGGCTTGTTGACATACGCCGGGGTAATATAGACGTTCTTCTCGGGAAGCACGGCGACATTGACCGTCATGGAGGTGACGCTGAGGTTCAACAGCTTGGTGGAAAGCGCGTTGTCGTTGGCGTCGTAGA
>CAMKSB010000087.1 GCA_946415335.1 uncultured Clostridia bacterium | reverse complement strand
TCATGTTCAGTATAGCACGCCAAGCGATGAACTGCAATGTTTTTGCGCATTTTGTGAAAATAATGCAGAAGAACCCGAGACAATCTCGGGTTCATTTTTTCGTTCAGCCGCGCAACTACTTGAAAGTGATGTTGCGTTCTACAGAGGGTTCGTTCGCCGGATTGGTTCTGCCGAGCAGATAGCCCTGGATATAGTCGCATTCAGCCCCGGCGGAAATTGCCAGCTCTTCCTCGGTCTCGACGCCTTCACACAGCGCTTTGATGCCGAGATAATGCGCCAGCTGAATGATACCGGTCAGCAGATGACCGCCCTTTTCGGTGTTGGAATCGACGATCAGCTCGCGGTCGATCTTGATGATGTCGATGGGATAATCGTTGAGATCCTTGACCGACGAGTAGCCGCAGCCGAAATCGTCCAGCGCGATGCAGCAGCCCATCTGCTTGCAGATCGCGATATTGTCCATAACCAGCTTTTTGCTTTCGGCAAGGGCGTCCTCGGTGATCTCGATGACCAGTTTGCCGATGTCAAAATCGTATTTTTTCACGATCTCCTTGAAACGCACCGCAAAGTTCTCGTTCGAGAGTGTGATGCGCGTCATGTTGCAGGAGAGCCAGATATTCTTCTTCTTGGTTTCCTTCCATTCATGAAGCGTGCGGCAGCATTCTTCGAGGATATAGAAGTCGAGCTCGTCGATCATCTCGGCGGTCTCCAGCATGGTGATGTACTCGGTAGGGGAGATAACGCCTTCTTCAAGACTGTCCCAGCGCGAAAGCGCCTCGGCGCCGCAGGCGATCTTGCCCTTTCCGTCGAAGATATACTGCACATACAGGCGGAACTCTTTTTTATCCAGCGCGTTGCGCAGCTTCTTTTGCAGGCTGCGCACATATTCCTCGCGCTGCAGCAGTTTTGAGTCGGCAAACACGTAGGACGCGCCGGTTTCTCTTGCGTGGTAGAAGCCGTGACGCGCGTTGAACAGCGCCTTTTCACAGGGGATATTCGGCGCGTCAAGGTGAAAGACGCCTGCCTGGAAGTGAATGTGATACTTTGTCATGACGTCGCTGTTGAAGCGGTTCAGCCGCCGCAACAGCCGCTCGATGTACTCCTTCGCCTGTTCCTCAACGGGGGATTCAAAGGCGACGGCAAAGCGTCCGTCGGAAACGCGCGCGCAGAAGTCGGATTCACCGATCTCCGCCGTGATCTCCGAAGCGGCATAGATCTGTATCTCCTCCGAAACCGCCGCGTCGGCGTATTGCAGGATGCGCTGGATGTCAATGCCGATATAGGCGATATAGTAGAGCGGACTGGAGGCAGGGGAGATGAAGTTGCGGTACCACTGTTCAAAATACAGCGTGTTGCCGATGCCGGTGACAGGATCGGTCAGCTGGTTTTCCTTCGCCTGCTTTTCTTTCTTCCGGCGTATGATGATATTTACTATTAAGGCGGCAATCAACAGCACCAGGCCGACCGCGACGAACAGCAGCCAGAAGGGGAAATCGGCAGGAGAATCCTTGACCGCCGTTTCGACTGCAAGGCGTAATATCTGCTCGGCGGAGGTGGAATTAAGCGAGGTGGTAACGGCGTTGACGACCTCCGGGGGCGCGATCGGGGTAAAGCCGACGCAGAGCTCGATCTCCTCGTCGCCGTTGTGATAGGTGAGGATATGCACCTCGCTCGACAGATAATCCACATCGCCTCTTGCGTGCGCCGAGACGATCTCTACCTGCTTGTTTTTCGCCAGACGGTACTGATCGTTGGTGATTCCGGAGTTGATATAGGAAAAATCTATCCCGCTGTCCTCTGATATTTTTTTGTAAAGCTCCGGCAGGATCCCTTTGTACGCCCGTTCCTGTATATCGTAATACTCGATCGGGTACATGTCGGGGTCGCCGGCGACATAGATGGTGTTGCCGTTTGTCGGCTTATCCACCGTATAGACCGCCGCGTCTGCGGCGAAGGTCGCGAATATCAGCAGCACGGCGGCTGATATAATGGCTGTCAGTTTGTATTTCATAGGCATCCCTTATTTCAAATTAATTTTTTGCCGCTTGATCCTGCCCCATTGGAGCTTTCTCTTTTTGTAGCCGATGAATGCCGTTGCGCGTACCCATGCCATGATGAAACGCAGAACGCTGATTTCGATGGAGCACAACAGCATCGCCTTGAGCACGTCGCGGAAGGTGACCTTCAGGTCGATGGTCTGCGTTCTCGCAAAGAAGGCGGTCAACGACATCACCGAGCCGAACAGCGCGTAAATGCCGAAGAACAGCAGCATAAACGGCACGTTGATCAGGTCGACCATGAAAGCGAGGATGGTGGTGGCGATACCGAATATCTCGATAAACGGCGACAGCAGCTCATAAATCAGAAAATAAAAATAGGAGATAAAGCTGGTCAGACCGAATTTCGGATTGGCAAGCATGATGCGGTGCTTCCACATGGACTGAAACAGACCGATGTGCCAGCGGCGGCGCTGCTTGCTGAGGTCTTTGAGGTTTTCCGGTACCTGCGACCAGCAGATTGCGTCGGTGGCATAACGGATCAGATAGGGGACGTCGTTGGAGACGCAGTAGTCGTGGAGCTTGACGACCAGTTCCATATCCTCGCCCATGGTGCTCGCGTCATAGCCGCCGGCGGCTACGACGGTGTCCTTTTTGAACAGACCGAAAGCGCCCGAGATGATCAGGGAGCCGTTGAATTTGTCAAACAGAATACGCGAAGCCAGAAAGGAACGGTCGTATTCGAGCACCTGCATACAGGCGAGCAGGTTGCGCGGCAGGCGGTAGTTGACGACTCTGCCGTTATCGATCTCCACGCTGTTGGACGGACGGACAGCGCCGCCGACTGCCACGACGTTTTCGTTTTCGAGCACCGGCTTGACGATCTTGCTCAGCGAATCGTGCTGCAGCACGGAATCCGCGTCGATGCAGATAAAGTAGGGATATTTGCAGGCGTTGATGCCCATGTTCAGGGAGTCCGCCTTGCCGCCGTTCTTTTTGCGGATCAGCGTCAGCGGTACCTTGTGCGTCGCTGCCTCATAAACGAATTCCACCGGCTGACATTCGACCTTGCGCTGGATCGGACGGCGGATCGGCAGCATGTCAAAGGCTTCGATCAGCTTTGCCGAGGTTTCGTCGGAGGAACCGTCGTCCACGACGATGATCTCATACAGCGGATAGTTCAGCGAGAGGAGGGAGCGCACGTTCTCAACGATCGTAACGTCCTCGTTGAACGCCGGCACGATGATGCTGATGGGGATAAAGTGGTCTTTCAGGATGGTGTTTTTCAGTCTGTCCTGCTGCCTCTTGCGGAAAAGGGAAGAGGAGCCGGTGATGACGGAGATGAACAAAAAGGTGGAGTAGCCGATCAGGTAGGCGACAAAGAAGATCTCCACGCCGACCAAAAATACCTTGATGAATTCAAATACCGTATCGTTGAATAAAAAATACCTCATGTTGCCGCCCTCCTTTCGCTCAGCTTCTGGCGGTCAAAGCGGTAGCGGATCATTTCGCCCGCGTAACGGTCGTTGCCTTCGAATATGTCGATAAAATCAGCGTATTCCAGGTTCAGGTTTTCCAGAGACTGCGAGGCGTTGAGACGGACATACCAGTTGCGGCTGCTCAGGTTCTTTTTGAGCACCGCGATAGTGCGCTCGCCCGGATAGGAAGCCAGCGCGAAGCAGGCGATGGAGGTGTACTCCCAGTGCATTTCGTCCTCGTGTTCGGCGTAGTGCATCAGCTGCTCGTAGGCAGGCTGATAGGGGTATCTGCCCAGATAGCGGATCGCGCAGTAGTGGATCTCGCAGTCGTGATCCTCGCGCAGCAGTCCAAGCATCCTCTCCTGAAAAGCGCCAGATGAAAAGCGGATATAGTCGAGGATCGCCTGCTGCATATTGGTGGAATACGACGGCAGCCGCGACCATAACAGCTCGTTCAGTTCGTTTTTATCGCCGGTAAAGGTCATCAGTCCGTCCGTCAGCAGTTTTCTGTTGTGATAGAATCCTGAGTCGTCAACGATTTTCAGCGCGTCCGCGACGTTTTCGCTGATGCCCATGGAATAGAAGGCGTTCAGCGCGTTTTCGCGGCAATAGATGGACGGCTTTTCCAGCAGATCCACCAGAATGCGGTTGATCTGCGGCAGATCCTCGCCGTAAAACAGACGGTAACGCGCGATCACATACGGGAAGTATGCCATCTGGAGTTCGTCCTTGCGGCTGTAGCGGTTTGCCAGCGTCACAAACTCGAATTCCATCTTGTGCAGGTAAGCCTGAATCTCGTCGGGGAATTCGTTGTAGAGGATCTCCAGCGCCTTGTCGAACGCCGTCAGCTCGCGCACCTTCGTCAGCCGTTTCAGTATCAGGAGACGGTGTCTTTCGTCGAGCGTTTCTTTGCCGAATTGTCCTTTGATCAGATTGATGTAATAGAGCCGGCTGTGTTCGGTCTCGCGGTCGTTGCGGCTGAACAGAAAGATACAGACAATATTAAATCCGATCATCGCCAGACAAACGGCTAGGTAGGAGTAAACCAGTATCTCAATCTTCATCCTGTACTCTCCAGTGTTTTTGTAACTCGTAATAGGAGCTTTTCAGCCTTTCGTGATAGGTCACGTGGTTGTTCCAGCTTTTGAGCCGGACGGGCTTCAACTCTGCTCTCCGGGGGTTGCCGTCGTTGGCGGTAACGCCTGCCCAGATCTCGTCGATCTCGATGTATTCGATGCCGTAGTGCTCGTAGTAATCGTCGTGAATGGTCATCAGCGACGGATCGGAAAAGTTGAGCAGCTGCCACGGCAGCTTGATCTCCACAAAGCCGTCGCCTGCCATAAAGTCCGCCAGCGAGTTGAAGTCGGGGCTGTCGGGATTGGCGTTGCCGTAGAGCAGCTTGCCGGTCTCGAAAACCTCCGAGGGAGACTTTTCGGCGTTGAACAGCAGCTGCGTCGCCGTCTGCAGGATCATGTCGATGTTGACGAAGCGCGGCGAATCCTTTGCGGGGACATTGTTTTTCAGGTAGGTATTATATTCGTAGACGTTTTCGGAATAGTTGCTGCGGAGCACCTCATAGCGCTCCTGCACGCGGACGCGGCTGTTTTCCTTGCCTTCCAGCTCGATGATAAAGTCGATCGCGCGGTCAAACAGCATTTCCTTTTCCTCGTAATAGCTGCTGCCGGTTTTCGGCGTGATATCCAGCGGGATGTACAGCTTGTCGCTGTCGATGTTCAGCCCGTCTTTCCTGACCAAAAAGTAGATGAACTTTTCGTCATATTTCACGGACAGGTCCATGTCGTCGTATGTGGCGACGATATCCTCTTTTTTCCATTCGCTGTCATCGCCGTCCACATAGCAGACGGATTCCGTCTCGCCGGGGTCAAAGGAAAGAAGTCCGAAATACTGCTCGTTCGTCTGATAATCCGACCAGTAGGGGGTGCGCTTGAGGTTGACCGCGTACATGGTGTTCCATGTGCGCTTGAACCACTCGTCCTGCCAGGAGAACACGCAGCAGCCGGAGCAGCCGGCAGCCTTGATATCCTCGTAGCAGTCGATGATCGCCTTGCCCTGTCCTTTTTCGGACATGTTACCCTGGTTTCTGCCCAGGTTCATTTCACGCTGCGCCATGCCTCGACCGGTTGATACGCCGAACTCGGAGATCACGACCGGCAGGGTATGGTGGTTGGTCAGCATTTGCAGATAAGCGCGGTAGGTATTGAGAACGCCGTCGACGGTATATTGCGTGAGGTCGTCCAGACCGAACACGCTCCAGTCCGAAACATACAGCAAATAGTCCGGGTAGTACGGATAGACGTGGTAGGAGGCAAACTGACCGGAAAGGAAATCCTCGGTGGTCTTGATGTGCTCCACATCCACCTCGCCGCACTTCATGAAGAAGTTCGCCACTTCTTCGGGGTACAGAAACGGGTCGGTGGTCGGCCAGTTGGAAAAGGCGACGAGCTTCTGCGTTTTGTAGCGGTTGGACTCATATTCCACCACCCGGTCGCCGACCTCGGCGAGCATCGCCTCAAAGGGCTTCGCGTCGGGCGAGGTGTAAAAATACTTTCCCTGGTAATCGTTTGCTCCCTCAACGTCCGCGTACTGCTCGTTGGTATAGGCGACCGTTACGTCCTCCCACTCAACGCCGAGGATATAGCCGATCACCCACTGCGAAATGTCGTGCAGATAGAAGCCGGAGCCGGCGGAAGCCATTCTGCCCAGTCCGATCTTCTTGTTGCCGTGGATGACGTCCAGCATCGTCCGGCAGTCGGAGAGAAAGCGTTCCTTGAATTCCGGCGCAAAGGCGTCGCGGTGGGAGTTCTGCGTATAGTCGTTGACCCATACGCCGTGAAGCAGCCAGAGCGGATGGTCGTTATTCTTGTTGTATTCGTAGAATGCGTTGTAAAACACATCCTGCTGCACGGTGTAGACACGAATGGTGTTGGCGCCCATTTCCTGGATATATTTGAACCAGCGCATATAGGTCTCTTGGTCGATGGCAAAGTCGGTCGACCATTCGCCCGGCTTGCCGGAACCGAGGTTGACGCCCTTGATCTCAAACGGTTCGTAATCCTCGCCGTCATACATCAGGATCCGGTCGCCCTCCGTGCGGACAAAGGTGGTCGGCGTATCGCCCGGATTGAGGTTGATATACCAGCCGAGCCGGAAATAGGCGGTATCCAATCCGAGCGCCAGCAGCACCAGGATGCATACAATAATAATAAATTTC
>CAMKSB010000086.1 GCA_946415335.1 uncultured Clostridia bacterium | reverse complement strand
CGTGATCTCCAAGCTGTCCGACATCAACGGCATCGAGGAGGTCAAACGGCTGTAACGCGGATACACAGGGGGAAAAGGGGGGTAATCAAGGGTGTTTTTTACAAGTTATATAAAAAAATTATCAGCTGTTTTTTCGCGTATGATATAAACTGTGTAAAAACACCCCCAAAAATCCCCCTTTTCCCCCTACAATGAGATGATTGATGGTTTGCTGTAAAAGGTGAATTTTTAGATGATACAACATAGCAGGGGCGACCATTGGTCGCCCGGGAGCACTGCTCGCCCCAGACTGTAGAAAAAGTCTAAATGTTGTTTTTACAGGATAAAGTATGACTAAATCGTAGGGGCGCACCCGCGTGTGCGCCCGGGATAGGAAACCGTACGTTTCCACGGCAGATATGGTTAGATAGGAAAAAGCAGCTCGGGCGGACACATGGGTCCGCCCCTACGTCAGAACCTAATATTTTGCCATTCTATTTTTTGCAAATATAGTTTTTCGACAAACTAGGGCGAGCACTGCTCGCCCCTACCACCACAAAGAGATATTGCATTTAACATAACCACAGATAAGGAAGATTGTATGAAAGCAATTATTCAGCGCGTCAGCTGCGCGAAGGTCGAGGTCGGCGGCGAGACCGTCGGCGCGATTGACCGTGGCTTTTTGATCCTGCTCGGCGTTGAGCAGAACGACGACGAAACCGAGGCGACGGTGCTCGCCAACAAAATCGCCGGACTGCGCGTGTTCACCGACCAAAACGACAAGATGAACCTCTCGCTGTCGGACATCGGCGGCGCGGTGCTGGTGATCTCCAACTTCACCCTCTGCGCGGACTGCTCTCACGGCAGACGGCCGAGCTTCATCGCGGCGGCACGTCCGGAGAAAGCGGAGCCGCTCTATGAATTTTTCTGCGAAAAAATGAAACAAAACGGCGTCGAAAAGGTCGAAAAGGGCATTTTCGGCGCGGATATGGCAGTCTCGCTGCTCAACGACGGTCCCGTGACCATCGACATCAATTCAAGGGAGCTGAAACGATGATACGTGTACAAATCTACCGCGTCACGCCGCTTGAAACCAACTGTTCCTACCTCGTGGACGAGGCGACCGGCGCTTCGGCGGTCGTCGACCCCGGCGACGAGAGCAGGGCGCTCAACGCCCAGATCGAGCAGGACGGCGGCAAGCTGACCTACGTGATGCTCACCCACGGCCACTACGACCACATCTGCTACGCCAAGCAGCTTGCCGACAAATACGGCGCGAAGATCGTCACCGGCAGGCATAACGATCGGTTTCTCAGCGACGCCTACCTCAACGGCACCGGCAGACACGGGCTGGATTTCACGCCGTTCCATGCGGATATCCTGCTGGACGACGGAGAGACCTTCAAGCTGGGCGAGACCGAGATCACCTATCTCTACACGCCCGGACACACCACCGGCTGCGGCGTCTATCTTTTCGACGACATCATGCTCGCCGGCGACGTCCTGTTCTGCGAGTCCTGCGGCAGAACCGATCTGCCCAGCGGCGACGATCGTCAGATGGTGCAGTCCCTCAAAAGGCTGAAGGACCTCGACGGAGATTATCAGGTCGTGCCCGGTCACGGACCGCTGACAACACTTGAACATGAGCGCCGCTATAATCCCTTCATGCGGAGACTGTGACATGAATCTGTACGTCGTCAACAACAAATACTGGTTCGAGCTGGAGAATCTCACCCGGCTCTTTTTTCCGAATGAGAAAATAAACGTCTATAAAACCGACGAAAATATCAATACGCCCTGTATCGTCGCGGCGCTGTCCGACAAGATCACCGTCAGGGTGCAGATCGGCGGCTGGGATCGGGAAAAAACCGCGCCCTTAGCTGAAAAGGACAGCGAGAACGAGTTGCAGACGGTGCAGCTGCTCTATCAGCTTTTGCGCGACTACACCGGCGTCGACCAGCCGTGGGGCTTGCTCACCGGCGTGCGGCCGATCAAGCTGTTCCGCCATCTCACCGAGGAACACGGCGCGGCGTATGCGGAGCGGCGTTTCCTCGACAGCTACTATGTCAGCCCGGAGAAGGTCTCGCTGGCTGCTACGACCGAGCGCAACGAGCGCCGCATCCTGGAATTCTCGCGCCCGGAATCGTTCAGCCTCTACGTGGGGATCCCCTTCTGTCCGTCGCGCTGCAGCTATTGCTCCTTCGTGATGGCGAGCGTGGAACGCGCCGAAAAGCTGATACAGCCCTACACCGACCTGCTCTGCGAGGAGATCCGAGCGACCGGCGAGATCGCGGCAGAGCTGGGCTTGCGGCTGGAGAGCGTCTATTTCGGCGGAGGCACGCCCACGACGCTCAGCCCGGAGCAGCTCGACAAGGTGCTCACCGCCGTGAGGGAGAGCTTCGATCTCAGCACCTGCCGGGAATTCACGGTGGAAGCCGGCAGACCGGACACCATCACCGCCGAGAAATTATATTCCTTAAAAGAAAATAAAGTCGACCGCATCAGCATCAATCCCCAGACCGTCAGCGACGAGGTGCTGCAAAAGATCGGCAGAAAACACACCGCGCAGCAGTTCTTTGACGCGTTCGCGCTGGCGAGAGCCTGCGGCTTTGACAATATCAACACCGACCTGATCGCCGGACTGCCCGGCGACACGCCGGAGAGCTTCCGGCGTTCGCTGGACGCCATGCTCGCCCTGAACGCCGAATGCGTGACGGTGCATACCCTCTGCATGAAGCGCGCGTCCACGCTGACGCAGGACGGCAAAATGCTCGACAGGGAGGAGGCAGCCGCCGCGCGTCAAATGCTCGCCTACGCGGGGGAAGCGCTGACGGCGCATAACTACCTGCCGTACTACCTCTACCGCCAGACGCGCATGGTCGGCAATCTGGAGAACGTCGGCTGGTCGCTTCCGGGCTGCGAGAGCTTCTACAACGTCTACGTCATGGACGAGACGCACACGATCCTCGCCTGCGGCAGCGGCGGCGTCACCAAGCTCAAAGACGCCCGGACAGACTATCTCCGGCGCGTATTCAACTTCAAATATCCGTATGAATACATCGGAAGATTTGACGAAATACTTAAAAGAAAAGCCGATATTCAGCGGTTTTACTGTGAATCACACAGTTGATTAAACCGCTTGAAAGTGATATACTATAAGGTGAAACCAAAAACATCAAATGACAGAAAGGTGATTGACTATGGGAAAATTTGACGAAATCTTTGATGATGTTGTAATCAATGCCAAAGCGGCTGCCGCGGTAGTCTCCAAGAAGGCGTCCACGGTTTACGACACCTCCAAGCACAAGATCACCGCTGCGGAGATCCGCGGCGAGATCAACAAGAGACTCAGAGACCTGGGCAAGTTTACTTACAAGAGAGAGGTATTCGGCACGGACACCTCCGCCGAGATCGAAAAGACCGTTGCAGAGATCAAGGAGCTCAAGGAGAACCTCGATATCGTCAACGCGCATATCGACTCCGTAAAGAACCAGAGAAAGTGCCCCAACTGCGACGCCAAGCTGCCGAGAAACTCGGTATTCTGCAACATCTGCGGCGCAAAGCTCGATGAATGCGAGGCGGAGACCGCCGAGGCAGCCGAGCAGGTCGTTGAGGAAGCAGCCGAGGAAGAGGCAGCGGCAGTAGAAAGCGTTGCCGAGACCGCTGCTGAGACCGTCGAGGAAGCGCTCGAAGACACAGCTGAATAATCTTTCTGAAAAACGGGGCGGCTCTCAGAACCGCCCCGATATAACGACTTTATTACAGGTTGATTACAGGTGATTGAATTTGTCAAAAAAATATAACGCGGTCGCCAACGCGAACCAGAGCGTTTCCAAGAGCTTTGTCAAGGGCGCGGCGATCCTGACCGTCAGCATGGTCATCGTCAAGGTGTTCGGCTTGCTCGACAAGGTCATCCTCGCCGACATCTACTCCATGTTCGGCGACAGCTTTGCCTCGATGGGCATGGGCATCTACAGCAACGCCTACGAGGTGTTCGGCGTCATCTTCATCGTCGCGACAGGCGGTCTGCCGATCGTCATTTCGCGCATGATCTCGGAGAGCATGGCGGAAGAACACTACAAGGACGTCAAGCAGATCCACCGGCTGTCCGTACCGCTGTTCACGGTGGTGGGCACCGTCTGCATGATCGGACTGATGATCATCAGCTTCCCTTATTCCGAGATCATCAAGTCTCCCTATGCGATCTACGCGATGCTGGCGCTGGCGCCGACGGTGCTGTTCGGCTGTCTCGCGTCCATTTACCGCGGCTATTACGAGGGACAGCGCAACATGTTCCCGACAGCCGTTTCCGAGGTCATCGAGGCGGTCGTCAAGCTGATCGCCGGCGCGGCGTTTGCCTACCTGATCATGCGCTTCGGCATGGAGCATTACCGGGACACCGGCAATTTCCTCTGGTTTACCTTCAAAGACCACATCGACGCGGAGAACACGATCCTCGCCTTTTCCGTCGCCGGCAATATCTGCGGCATCACGCTGGCGAGCTTCTGTTCCTTCCTGTTTCTCGTGCTCAAATACAAGATCGGCGGCGACGGCATTCCCGAGGAATACCTGCGCAATTCCGTTGAAGCCAGACGGCAGAGGGAGACGCTCGGCATCATCGTCAAGACCGCGCTTCCGATCGTCGGCGGCGCATTGGTCATGAGCGTCGGCTCCATGATCGACGCGATGATCATCCAGAACGTGCTCTTTAATCTTGCCAAGACGGACGCCAACGCGCTCTATCGTCAGTACGCCGCGTTTTATCCGCCGGTGGCGTTCTTCGGCGACAAGGCTCACAGGCTCGAGCCGACGATCCACACCAGTCTGTGGGGCTGCTACGGCTCCTCGCTGACGCTCATGCAGCTTGTCACCGCCGTGACGCAGGTGTTCGGCTCGTCCGCCATGCCCAACGTCACCAGCGCGTGGACAAAGGGCGACAAGGCTGAGTTAAAGTCCTCGGTGGACACCGTTCTCAAGATGACGATGATGTTCACCCTGCCGATGGCGTTCGGCTTGTCCGTCATGTCGCATCAGATCATGGGCTTCATCTATTCCAGCCCGGATATTTTCAACATCGGCGGCGACGTGCTCCGGCTCATGGGCATCACCACGATCTTCACGGCGATCATCACGCCGATCTGCAGTATGCTCAACGGCATCGGCAAGGTGCGACTCCCCCTGATCCTCTACTCGGTATGTATGGTGATCAAGATCGGCACCTCCTGGATGTTCGTCAGCATTCCGAGCATCAATATCCAGGGCGCGACAGCCGGCTCCCTGATCTCCTACGCGATCATCTGCGTGGTCGGCATGTACCTGCTGATCCGCTATTCCGGCGTCATGCCCGACTTCCTTTCGACGACCGTCAAGCCCCTGATCGGCGCGGTTTGCAGTTCCGCGACGGCGTTCGGCGTGAATCTCCTGCTGGACGGTCACATGAACCACCGCCTCAGCACCGTGACCGCGATCGCGGCGGCAGCTGTTGTTTATATTGCAGTTTTACTAATATTGCGCACATTTTCCGCAAAAGAGATAGGTTTTTTACCAAAAGGGGAAAAAATCGCAAAAACACTTGCAAAATTGCACCTGATTAGGTAAAATAGAATACTGTGAGCGCAAGTCGCTCGCAGTTGCGGAGATTCCATTATGATAGATTACAAGCAAAAAGAAACATACGATTTTGACGATCTGGTTGAGATCGTCACCCTGCTCCGGGCGCCGGGCGGTTGTCCGTGGGACAGGGAACAGACGCACCAGTCCATCCGCAAGAACTTCATCGAGGAAGTCTACGAGGCGGTCGAGGCGATCGACACCAACGATACCGACTTGCTTCGCGAGGAACTCGGCGATGTGCTGCTCCAGATCGCGCTTCACTGCGAGATGGAGAGAGAAGCCGGCAGCTTCGATATCCACGATGTTTGCGACGAGCTGTGCAAGAAGCTGATTACCCGTCATCCGCATGTGTTCGGCGACGTCAGCGCTTCCGACAGCGAGCAGGCGCTCGCCAGCTGGGACGCCGTCAAGATGAAAACCAAGTCGCAGACCACCTACGCCGAGGCGATGCGCAGCGTTTCCAAGGCATTGCCCTCTCTGATGCGCGCCGAAAAGGTGCAAAAGAAGGCGGCGAAGGTCGGCTTTGACTGGGACGGCGCCGAGGACGCGATGACCAAGCTCAACGAGGAATGTCACGAGCTGACCGTCGCGATCGAACTGGGCAACCGTGAGAACCAGGTCGAGGAGATCGGCGACGTGCTCTTCACCGTCGTCAACGTGGCGCGTCTGCTCGATATCGACAGCGAGCGCGCTATGGAGCTCGCCTGTGAAAAATTCATCAACCGCTTCGGCATCGTCGAGGCTCTCGCGGCAGAACGCGGCGTCGACATGAAGGAAGCATCCCTATCGCAACTTGATTCCCTTTGGGAGGAAGTTAAAATATTACAAAAACATCAAACCAACGGAGGTAATAAAACATGAAAAAGACAGAACTTATCGCAGCAGTAGCCGAGCAGACCGGTCTTTCCAAGAAGGATGCCGAGAAGGCGCTGAACGCTACCATCGACACCATCATCAAGGCAGTAGCCGAGGGCGACAAGATTCAGCTCACCGGCTTTGGTACCTTTGAGCAGCGCCAGAGAAACGCAAGAACCGGCGTTGATCCTAGAACCGGCAATTCCATCGAGATTCCCGCTTCCAAGGTTCCCGCTTTCAAGGCAGGCAAGGCGTTCAAGGACATTGTCAACCAGTAATTGATTTAGAATTTTACGGTAGGGTTCAGTGTGTACTGAGCCCTATT
>CAMKSB010000085.1 GCA_946415335.1 uncultured Clostridia bacterium | reverse complement strand
CTCGTGTCATACCGCTTTTTCAGCTTTTTGAGCGCCTTTGTTTCGATCCGGCTGACATACGAGCGCGATATATCCATCAGTTTCGCCACATTCTTCTGCGTCATCGGTTCTCGTCCGTCGAGACCATAGCGCAGGAGGATGATTTTTTTCTCCCTGTCGGTCAGTTCTTCCTCGATATACTGCCGCAGCTTGCGGCTGTTCAGCTTAAAGTCCAGTTCGTCGAGGATGGTGTCCTCGACCGCCATGATGTCCATCAGCGTCAGCGGATTGCCGTCCTTGTCGGTGTCGATCGTCTCGTCCAGCGAGATATCCCCGGCGCGTTTTTTGGCGCTGCGAAAGTGCATGAGGATCTCGTTCTCGATACACCGGCTGGCGTAGGAGCTGAGCCGGATATTCTTGTCGGGATCAAAGGTGTTCACCGCCTTGATCAGCCCGATCGTGCCGATGGACACCAAGTCGTCCTGCTCACCCTGCGCGCCGTAGTACTTCTTGATGATATGCGCTACCAGCCGCAGATTGTGCTCGATCAGCTTGCTTCTGGCTTCCTGATCGCCTTTCTTCATGCGCAGCAGATATTCGCGCTCCTGCTTTTCACTCAGCGGCTTCGGAAACGAACCGCCGCCGCAGACGTGCAGGATAAAAAAGCAGACGTACTGTCCGAGCATTGTCAGTATTTCCAACACAAAAACCACCTCAATAAAGGGTATTCAACCCCCTTGCGAAACATGCGGCTTTGCGGTATAATAGACGATATAAGAGGGGAGAGATGTGTGATGAAACTGATTTCATGGAATGTCAACGGCTTGCGCGCCTGTGTGACAAAGGGCTTTGAAGATATTTTCAAAGAGTTGGACGCGGATATTTTCTGCCTGCAGGAGACCAAATTGCAGGAGGGACAGATCGACTTCGCGCCGGAGGGCTACCACGGCTACTGGAACTACGCCGAGAAGAAGGGCTATTCCGGCACGGCAATGTTCACCAAACAGGAGCCGCTTTCCGTGCGTTACGGCATCGGCGTGGAAGAGCACGACCACGAGGGCAGGGTGATCGCCGCGGAATTTGAGGACTTCTTCGCCGTGACCTGCTATACGCCCAACTCGCAGAACGAACTGCGCCGTCTCGACTACCGCATGACGTGGGAGGACGCGTTTCTCCATTATCTCAAAGAACTGGAGCAGCAAAAGCCCGTGATCCTCTGCGGCGACCTCAATGTGGCGCACAAGGAGATCGACCTCAAAAATCCCAAGACCAACCGCAAAAACGCCGGCTTCACCGACGAGGAACGCGGCAAGATGACCGCCTTGCTCGACAGCGGCTTCATCGACACCTACCGATATTTTTATCCTGATACGGAGGGCGTGTATTCGTGGTGGTCATACCGTTTCAAGGCGAGAGAGAAGAATGCCGGCTGGCGTATCGACTATTTCATCTGTTCCGAAGCGCTCAAAGACCGCCTTGTCAGCGCGACGATCCACACCGACATTTTCGGCTCCGACCATTGCCCGGTCGAGTTGGTGATCGAGTAAAAAGAAAGGTTCGGCAATCCGCCGAACCTTTTTTGCGTATTATACGCTGAATTCCAATACTCTTTTGACCGCGGTGGTGTACGCGGCGAATTCCTCGGTGCTTGCTTTCAGGCGTTTTTCGCCCTTGCGCGTGAGGTGATAGTACTTGCGCTTGCGGTTTTCAACTTCCTCCCAGTAGCTTTCCAGACAGCCCTCCTGCTCCAATGCGTGCAGGATCGGATAGAGCGTGCCTTCCTTCAGTTCAAACACGTGCTCGCTGCGCAGCGCGATCTCCTTGATAATGACGTAGCCGTACATATCTTTGCCTTTGAGTACGCTCAGCACCAGCGTCGCGGTGCTGCCCTTGACTAATTCTTTACTGATTTTCATGGTTGTCACCTCCACTGTTGACGATCATAAATGCGGTATTATCCGGCCGCGGTTTGCCTTTGGCGTAAACCGCGTGAAATTCCAGTTCATAGTTGCCGGAAAAGGCGAAACGGATCTCATCCGATATTTTGCTGCGGTCGGATAGGAGCGGACGCTCTGTATGGAAAACGTAGGCAGCCTTGTCATAAAAGCCCATCGCGAGGAAGTCCTGCAGGGACAGCTTTTCACCGGCTTCTGCGACAGCCTGCATTTCCTTGTCGGTCAGCTGATAATCAGCGCCTTCACGAGGAACAGATGATACGCAGGAAAGCGAGCAGGTGCCCTTGTTATCCTTCACATAAAAGATGACGTTATCGGAGCCGGCGCGCGAATAGGTGGCGTTGTACGCCGTTTCGGACGGCTGTTCCGTCAGGTCAAAACCGCTCTGCTTCAATATCGTGTCGTCAAACGCGTCGACGTCGGACTGAATGACGATGTCAATCATCGCGCTTCGTTCGTTCTCGGAGATACCGCTGTGTTCGTCGGAATGCGTCAGCCCGGCGACGGTTCCGGCGGCAGTGAGCAGAATGTTCAGACCGAGCAGTACGACGGCGATCCGGCGTATGATCCGCAGCGCACGGAAGCTGATCTTGGTGTTGTGCAAATGCTCTTGCCGGAGGATCGCGATAAACTGAAACAGTCCCCAAGCCATCAGCAGCAGATACAGAACGATTCCGGCAGCCATGAGCGCCCGCGCCGTCGATTCCCCGATGTAGCTTTCAGCCAACATGCTGTCGGAATAGCCGAAAAAGCCGGACATGACGGTTTTCACCGGCGCGTACAGAGACGGCTCAAACGGATTGGTCAATTCGGGCGCGAAAACGGAAAGTTCCCAATGTCCGGACATGTTTATCGGCGTCTGCAACAGCTGCATCTGTATGATAACAAGCCTGATCAGCGTGATGATGAACGGCATGGAAATGGCTGCCATCGTCAGAAGCGTCGCGGCTTTGCTCTTGTATTTTGCGCCGAGGATAAAGAGCGCCACTGTGGCGGTCAGTATGCCCAGCGAAGTCCAGTCAGCCCACAGCTCGTGCGTCTGCATGGCGTTTCGGTAGAGAAGGTCATAGGGGAGTATGAAGTTGAGGACGACCATTCCCACCAGAAAAACAAGTGCAGCCACCGTCAAGGGGAGGCTTCGTTTGCCGTGCATGGTGCTCAGCGGCAGGGCGGTATCGTCCGGGTCGCCCATTTCTTCTACCGCGCGTTTTTCCGCTTCCTCCGGCGAGTAGCCGATCTCGGTATAGTAGTCGATTTTGTCGAGCAGGTGGCTTTCCAGTTCTTCGAGGATCTGCCGCCGCGCGGTCTTGTCCTTGATCCGTCCGGCAACCGCCTGCAAGTATTCCTGTCTCATAAAAATACCCTTTCTGCCTATATACATAGAATTGCGATGTATATAGGTTATCACAGTATATGCCTTTTGTCAATAGAAAAAGTCCAAGTTCTTGATTTATAATAACATTTTTATTCCATATAGATTGTAGGGTTCGGTCTTGACCGAACCGAGGATGATGCTCTAACGTTGAGCTTATTATCCCGGTTTGGTCAAGACCAAACCCTACATTTGTATTATATATTTTGGTTTTTATCTTTGGTGGGCTTTATCCTGTCCGGCAGATTGCCGCCTGCTTTTTTCAAAAACAGGAACAGCTTGCCGCCGATCATCGCGCGCGTTTTGCCGTCCAGCCGGGTAAAGGATTTCAGGATCTTGCCGCCGCTTTGCAGCCACTTTTCCGCGAGCTCGTCAAAGGTTTCGTGCTCGGTGCTTTTGAGCAGATCGAACAGTCCTTCCACAAGCTGCTTGCGTTCCTCGTGCGTCATTTCCGCGACAAAACTCGTCAGCGTCTGGTCAAAAAACGCGCTGGTTTTGTTGGTGTCGGGCATTCTGATAAACTTGTCGCGCGTTACATTCCAGGTGTAGAGGTCGTGCTGCCAGAGGTTGTGCTCAACGCTCTGCACGACCACGCACTTGTCCTCGTGACCGAACATCTTGCCGATGACCGAGGACTGCGGCATGTAGGTGACGATGCGTTCCCTGACCTGCTCAAAGGCGCTGTCCGCCAGATACTTCGGCTCAATGCCGGGGCCGTCCATGTTGTAAACCGCCCGAATGCACTTTCGCAGCGCTTCGCTGCAGAAAGATGCGGTGTAGATCGCCACGGTACCGCCCTTGGAATGACCGCCGAGCATCCATTCACCGCCGAGCGCCGTGTATGCCGTTTCAAAATACCGCAGTGCCTCTGTCTGAGACGGTACCGGAAATTCATAAAACAGGTTGAAATCCTCCTGCCAGCCGATCAGCGACTTATCCGTTCCGCGGTAGGAGAGAAAGTGCAGCCCTTCCTCCAGTTCGATGATGACCGCGCCGAACTGCATGGTCGTTGTTTCATCGATGCTGTTGACAAAGCCGCACAGCTTCAAATCCTGAAATCGTTTGCAGGTGCTGAGGATCCGGAGCAGCCGATCGTCGCCCTTCCAGATATAATCGGATGGCTTTTTGGCGGCAAGCGCCCGTTCGGTCGCTTCCAAAAGCGTGATCTTCTTCGTCAAATCTGCGCTGACGATCACATCCAGCGGCAGATAGGAAAGCCTTGTGAGAACCGCCGCGTCCAGCTCGCAGAAGGGGATCTTGTCCAACGGCAAATCTCCGCGCCATGCGAGATAATTAAACAGATTTGCCATGCTTGTTCACTTCCAGGTATTCGTCGGTGTCGTCGTGCTCGGGTTCTGTTTTTTCAGCGTCCGCCTTCTTTTTGCCCTTGGTGTAGTAGGAGAACGGAGCCGTCAGCAGCATGGCGCCGTAGTAGGTGATGAAGCGCCACAGCAGGATCGCCGGCTTGATCTTGTTGACGCCGCCGAGGACAAAATACGGGTGAAAGTACATGGAAAACGCCAGCTCAGCGCCGCCGGAAGCGCCGGGAAGCGGCACGAGATTCGAGGTAAAGAGCACAAAGCTCTGAATACAGATAAAGTCAAAGAAATTGCCGATCGGCATACCGGCTGCCCTTGCCGCCGCCGGCATATCAAAGGCGATATAGATGAAGAACGGTACGCTCAAAATGCAGGTGAACTGCAGGCAGACCAGCGCGACGATCTTGAGCATCCGCTTTTTATTCTTCATCAGCATGCGGTTCGACGAGTGGAACATGCGGAACTCTCTGGTGATCTTGCGGATCTTCGTGTGAGGATCCTTTACAAAGGGGAGCGCCACCAGGAGCCGGTAAATCAGCCGGATCAGCTTTTTGGTGATATTCTCCGCAAAGCAGATCACCAGCACCAGCACGGTCACGCCGATCTGAGACATAAAGCCGAGCACGATGAACGCCGACGACCAGAAGTTGGTGAACGCCGTCTGGAAGTACCCGAACTTCACGATCACGGCAAATATGCTGAAAAAGGTCGTGACGAGCTGAAAGACGATGAACTTCTGTGTCAGACAGGCGGAAGCGAAGCCGATTCGCACATTTTTCTTTGAAAGAAAATAAAGCTGCATCGGCTGACCGCCGGTATTCGACGGCGTGACCGCGCCGAAGAACACGCCGACAAAGGCGACCTTGATCGAGTCGACGAACCGGAAGGCGGGATATTCCGACGTGAGGTAGATTTGCGTCACGATCGCGTCGATGATCATGTTGAGGTCGAATACGACCAGACCGACCACGATCCAGCCCCATTTGAAGTTGTCGGGCTTTTTGAGCAGGTCGATCAGACCGTCCTCCGTGACGACAAAGTTATAAATCAGGTATATCGAGAGAGCGGCGACAATGATGTTGAAGATCACCGTGCCGTTGATCTTGAATTTTTTCTTTTTTTTGGGTTCCAAAAGAATCTTCTCCTAAAGAAATTATGTATACAAATAATATACCATTTTTCATAGGAGAATTGCAACTACAAACTTGTAACAATTCAAGACTTCTGTTCATTTCGCTTGTAATCGCTTCCGCGGTGTGTTACAATAGTACCAGTAAGGACAGGTGAGAAGATGAGTTTTTTTGATGTGGTCAATCTCTGGGGACTGCTGTTTGCAGCTCTGCTCGTTGCGCCGCATGTGCTGTGGTTCAAAACGCACAGCCACGACGTCAGTGGCTTTTCCAACCGCGCAATGGTCTATATCGACCGCACAGGCAGGTTTTTCAGCGTCTTGCTGATGGCAGTCAACATCGGCGTGCTCGAAAAGGGCTTCCCGGAGCCAAAGGCGCTGATGGAGCGCTTCTGGCTGATCACGACGGCGGTTCTCATCGCGGCATACCTGCTGTGCTGGCTCCTGCTGTTCAAGACAGAGAAAAAGGGCGCTGCGCTTGCCGTTACCCTGATTTCTGCGGCGATCGTCATTTTCAGCGGCATTATGCAGGTCAAGATCCTGCTGGTGACCGCCGGTATCGTCTATCTCATCGGCGAACTCTACATGCTCAATCAATATTTCAGGCAAAATCACTGAGGCAAAACCATGAATTTCTTAATGCTGCTCAAACCCAAGGATACCGTTCAGTATCTCCGCGAATCCAACACCCTGCGCCAAGGGATCGAAAAGATGCGCGCTCACGGCTATACCGCGATCCCGGTGATCTCGGACGACGGCACGTATGCCGGCACCGTCAGCGAGGGCGACTTTCTCTATTTCATCCTCGATCAGCGCGACAACTCCATCAAGACAAAGGAACAACATCACATCCGCGACATTCTCCGCCCGAATTTCAACCCGGCGGTTCGGATCAACGTCAGCATGGACGTGCTGCTCGAACGCGCCCTCAACCAGAACTTCGTTCCGGTGACGGACGACTACGGCGTGTTCATCGGCATCGTCACCCGTCAGGACATCATCCGTCATTTCATCCGGACAAGCAAAGATATTTCTTTATGACAGAACCTGTAGGGGAGCCCCT
>CAMKSB010000084.1 GCA_946415335.1 uncultured Clostridia bacterium | reverse complement strand
CCTCCATGACCGAGGCGCATGTTTACATACCGTTGAGCTGCGGCTTGCTCGGCGGTCTGCTCGGCTATCCGCTGTCGTTTATCTGCGGCGGCATGGTCGCCGGCATTTTGTCGCTGGTGATGATCATCGCGCTGATCTTCGTTCTGACGAATCTCTCCGTCAAGGATGTGGCGCGTGCCGCCGGCAGAACGGTGAACCGTGCGCGACAGGTGGGCGTGGAACAGCGCCGCCGCCACCGTGAGAAGGTGGAGGAACGCCGCCGCCGTGCCGAAGAGCTGGAAATGGAGCGAGAGCGAGAACGTGAGCGCCGCGAGCGCGAACATGAGCTTGAATACGAGCGCGAGCAGCAGGAGCGCCGGAGACGGATCACACGAACTGCTTCCAACCGCCGTCATTCCGGCGCGATCGACATTCCGCTGGACAGCGGCGAGACAACCGGCAAGAGCCGCGTATCGCGCTTGCCGGGCGAGCCGGAGTATACCGCGCCGGAGCCTGTGGAGGAGGTCGATCCCAATCCCTACGTGCCGCAGCCTGTCGCAGAGCGGGACGACAGTCTGGATGAGGATCTGCTCGATCTCATCAACCGCGCCGATTCTTCCCACGAGTTCGTAGAGGAAGAACCGGAGCAGATCGAACCGCCGTTCTTCCCCGAAGAGCCCAAGCAGGAGCCTGTCAGAAAGAAGGCTTCCAAGGGCGAGCCGGAAGCGGTTCCGGAACTGGAAAACGCCGGTTATCATCCGCAGGATGAGCCGCAGAGGGAGGAAAAGGTCTATCACTATCCGCCTGTGCAGCTGCTCAGTCTGCCGGACAACAACAACGACCAGAGCGCCCGTGAGGAACTGGAGCAGAATTCTCGCAAGCTGATCGACACGCTCAACAGCTTCGGCGTCAACGCCAAGATCGTCAATATCTGCCGCGGTCCGTCCGTCACGCGCTATGAGCTGCAGCCGGCGCCCGGCGTCAAAATCAGCAAGATCACCAACCTATCCGACGATATCGCCCTGAACCTCGCCGCCAACGGCGTGCGTATCGAGGCGCCGATCCCCGGCAAGGCGGCGGTCGGTATCGAGGTACCGAACAAGGTCGTCAGCATGGTTTCCATGCGCGAACTGATCGATTCGGACAAGTTCAGGAACGCCAAGAGCAAGCTGACCGCTGTGCTCGGCAGGGATATTTCCGGCGAGATCGTCGTTACCGACATCGCCAAAATGCCGCACTTGCTGATCGCCGGTACCACCGGTTCCGGTAAGTCCGTCTGCGTGAACTCCATCCTGATCTCGATACTTTACAAAGCCAATCCGGACGAGGTCAAGCTGCTGCTGATCGACCCGAAGATGGTTGAGTTTTCCAAGTATAAGGGCATCCCGCATCTGTTGGTGCCGATCGTCTCCGACGCGAAAAAGGCGGCAGGCGCTCTCGGCTGGGCTGTCAACGAAATGCTCAACCGCTACAAGATATTCTCGGAGTACGACTGCAAGGATATCGACTCTTATAATTCTCTAATCGAAAAAAATCTGCGATATATCGAAGCAAATGAAGCCTATCAGAACGAGGAAGGCGAGTGGATCCAGCCCGTGATGGAGATCAACGGTCTGCCTGTCGCCAAGGAAAAGATGAGCCGCGTCGTCATCGCGATCGACGAGTTGGCTGACCTGATGATGGCGGCGCCCAGCGAGGTAGAGGACAGTATCTGCCGACTGGCGCAGATGGCGCGTGCCGCCGGTATGCACCTGATCCTGGCGACGCAGCGACCGACCGTCAACGTCATCACCGGTCTGATCAAGGCGAATGTTCCGAGCCGAATCGCGCTCAAGGTCAGCTCCAACATGGACAGCCGCACGATCCTCGACACCGGCGGCGGTGAAAAGCTGATCGGCCGCGGCGATATGCTCTTTTCTCCGGTCGGTGCGCCCAAGCCCATGCGTGTGCAGGGCTGCTACGCCTCCGAGGAAGAGATCGAGCGCGTCACCGGCTATATCAAGAAATCCTCCAAGGCGGAGTACAACGCCGAGATCGAGGAGAGCATCAAGCGTATCGCCACCGAGGAGATCGCGCAGGGCAAGAAGTCCGGCGGCAATGACGCGGACGAGGACAACGGCGAATACGATGCTAAGATCGAGGAAGCCATCCAGTGCGTTATCGAGGCAGGACAGGCCTCTACCTCGCTGGTACAGCGCCGCCTGAAGGTCGGCTACGCGCGCGCCGGCAGAATGATCGACGAAATGGAACAGCTCGGCATCGTCGGCCCTCATCAGGGTTCCAAGCCGCGCGACGTGCTGATGACCTATAACGAGTGGCTCGAACGCCGCAACGTTCTACAAAATAACAGCGACTAATGACCGGGAGGGATGAACATGGCGTATCTGCCGATGAACCGCGCCGAAATGCTCGAACGCGGCTGGGACAGCGTGGACTTTGTCTACGTCTGCGGCGACAGTTATGTCGATCATCCCTCCTTTGGCGCGGCGATCATCACGCGCGTGTTGGAAGCGTGCGGCTGCCGCGTCGCCTTTTTGGCGCAGCCCGACTGGAAAAGCGACCGTGATTTCACCCAGTTCGGCAAGCCCCGGTTGGGCTTTATGGTTTCCGCCGGCAATATCGACAGCATGGTGGCGCATTACACCGTTGCCAAGCGTAAGCGCCACGACGACGCTTACACCGCAGGCGGCAAAAACGGCAAACGCCCTGACCGCGCGGTGACGGTCTACTGCAACATCATCCGCCGTCTCTATCCCGACAGTCCGCTGATCATCGGCGGACTCGAAGCGTCTCTGCGCCGCTTTGCCCATTACGACTACTGGAGCGACAGCGTGATGCCGTCGATCCTCTTTGACAGCCGCGCGGATATATTGGTCTACGGCATGGGCGAGCTGCAGACCATGGAGATCGCGAGGCGCCTCAGCGACGGCTTGCCGGTGGAAGCCCTGCAGGATATCCGCGGCATCTGCTACGCCGTCCGGACAGAGGATTACACGCCGCGTTCGGCAGTCGATCTGCCAAGCTATGAGTGCGTGAAAGAGAGCAAGCCCGACTATGCCCTCGCGGCACGGAAGGAATTGGAAGAAGCCGACGCGGTTCGCGGAAAAACGCTGATCCAGCGTCACGGCAAGTATATTTTGGTGCAGAATCCGCCCATGCAGCCGTTGAATACGGAACAGCTTGACCGGGTGTACTCGCTGCCCTACATGCGTTGGTATCCGCCCTGCTACGAGAGCGTCGGCGGCGTTCCCGGTATCGCCGAGGTGGAATTTTCCATCACCCACAACCGCGGCTGCTTCGGTGCGTGCAATTTCTGCTCGCTGGCGTTTCACCAGGGCAGAGCCGTCACCGTCCGCAGCGAGGAAAGCGTGCTGGCGGAAGCCAAGAGTTTTCTTTCTAATCCGCGCTTTAAGGGCTATATCAGCGACGTCGGCGGTCCGACGGCGAATTTCCGTCTGCCCTCCTGTGAAAAGCAGCAAAAGCTCGGGCTCTGCAAAAACCGCAAGTGTCTGGCTCCCAAGCCTTGTCCGCAGATGCAGGTCTCTCACAGCGAGTACCTCGATCTGCTGCGCAAGCTGAGAGCGATGGACGGCATCAAAAAGGTCTTTATCCGCAGCGGCATCCGTTTTGACTATCTCATGGAGGACGAGGACGACGCGTTTTTTACCGAACTGGTGCGCTATCATATCAGCGGACAGCTGCGCGTAGCGCCGGAGCATTGCTCGGCGGCGGTACTCGACAAGATGGGCAAGCCGCATATCCAGACCTACAAGCGCTTCTGCGATAAATTTTATTCTTTGACCGGCAAGGAACACCGCGACCAGTACGTGGTGCCGTATCTCATGAGCAGTCACCCCGGCGCGACCTTGAAGGACGCGGTGGAGCTGGCGCTGTTCTGCAAGGCGGAGAATATCCATCCCAAGCAGGTGCAGGACTTTTATCCCACGCCGGGAACGATCTCGACGGCGATGTTCTACACGGAACTCGACCCCTACACCATGGAGCCGGTCTACGTGCCCAAAAAGGAGGAGGACAAGGCGATGCAGCGCGCTTTGCTGCAATACTTTATCCCCGAGAACAAGCCCTTGGTGACCAAGGCGCTGATCAAAGCCGGCAGGCGCGACCTGATCGGCAGCGGCAAGCGCTGTCTGATCGCCCCGATGGCAGGCATGACCGAGGGCGGCTACAAAAAGACATCCCAACCGCCGAAGAAGAAAAAGAACATGTCGCGGTACTCCCGCAAGTCCAGAAAAAAGACTTGACCTGCGGCATAATTCATATTATACTATAATAAGATATTGGTTTTTCTGATATTTTGTATTTTTTACATAAGAAAGGAACAGATAGATGGGTGTATACGAAGAACTCATTGCAAGAGGACTGATCGCACAGGTAACAGATGAAAAGGAGATCCGCGAGCTGGTGAACTCCGGCAAGGCGGTATTCTATATCGGCTTTGACCCGACGGCGGACAGCCTGCACGTCGGTCACTTTATGGCGCTCTGCCTGATGAAGCGACTGCAGATGGCAGGCAACAAGCCGATCGCGCTGATCGGCGGCGGTACTGCCATGATCGGCGACCCTTCCGGCAGAACGGACATGCGCCAGATGATGACAGTCGAGACGATCCAACACAATGTTGAGTGCTTCAAAAAACAGATGAGCCGCTTTATCGACTTTTCCGACGACAAGGCGCTGCTCGTCAACAACGCGGACTGGCTGCTCGATCTCAATTACGTCGAGGTACTCAGAGAAGTCGGCGCGCATTTCAGCGTCAACAGAATGCTGACTGCCGAGTGCTACAAGCAGAGAATGGAAAAAGGACTGAGCTTCCTTGAATTCAACTACATGATCATGCAGTCCTACGACTTCTACGCCCTTTATCAGCGCTACGGCTGCAATATGCAGTTCGGCGGCGACGACCAGTGGAGCAACATGCTCGGCGGCACGGAGCTCATCCGCCGCAAGCTGGGCAAGGACGCTTACGCCATGACTATCAACCTGCTGCTCAATTCCGAGGGCAAAAAGATGGGCAAGACCCAGTCCGGCGCTGTCTGGCTCGACGCTGAAAAGACCAGCCCTTACGATTTCTATCAGTACTGGCGCAACGTCGACGACGCGGACGTGATCAAGTGCCTGAAAATGCTGACCTTCCTGCCGCTTGAGCAGATCGACGAGCTTGCAAAGCTCGAGGGCAGCGAACTCAACAAGGCGAAGGAGATCCTCGCCCATGAGCTGACCGAACTGATCCACGGCAAGGAAGAGGCAGACAAGGCGCAGGAAGCGGCGCGTGCGCTCTTCGGCAACAAGCAGAATACCGACAACATGCCTTCCACCGAGCTTTCCGACGAGGACTTCGGCGAGGACGGTATCGGCGTGCTCGATCTGCTCTCCAAGTGCGGACTGATCCCCTCCAAGAAAGAGGGCAGACGCCTGATCGAACAGGGCGGCATCTCCATTGACGACGAAAAGGTGACCGACGTGACCGCAAAGCTTGCGCTCGACGCCTTTGCAAAGGGATATGTCGTCATCAAAAAGGGCAAGAAGGTATTCCACAAGGCGATCCATTGATTTGGACTCAGGCAGGCAACTGCTGAAAATATTGTTTTATTAGGAGGAACTAAGAAATGAAAAAATTCATGGCTGAATTCAAAGAATTCATCAGCCGCGGCAACGTAATGGATCTGGCAGTCGGCGTTATCATCGGCGGCGCGTTCGGTGCGATCGTCAAGTCACTCTGCGACGATGTTATCGTACCCTGTATCCAGCTCATCATCGGCAAGATCATCGGCGTAAATTCTATCGAGGAAATGACCGCCGTGCTCAACGTCGGTCCCATCGCGTTCGGCAACTTCATTGCAGCGATCATCAACTTCCTGATCATGGCGCTCATCATCTTCCTGATGGTCAAGGCGATCAACAAGTTCATGAGCCTCAAGAAGAAGGAAGAGAAGGCGGAAGAGGAAGCTACCACCAAGACCTGTCCCTTCTGCTGCAGCGAGATCGACATCAAGGCTACCAGATGCCCGCACTGCACCAGCGAGTTGAAGGAATAATCCATACAATGAACAAGACCGGCTCCTTACGGAACCGGTCTTTTTTCTGCGATTACTCTCTGATGAATTTTTTGAGCGCCTTGATGGCTCTGTCGGCGGCGAGCTGCTTGAATTCCTCGTAGTTCTCGGGCTTGTTGAACTTCAAATCGTCGCTGATCGAGCGCAGGATCGTAAACGGCACGCCGTTCATATAGCACACATGACCGACGGCGCCGCCCTGCATCTCGCAGCACAGCGCACCGAATTCAAAGGCGATAAAATCGCGCTTGGATTTGTAGGTGATGAAGATATCGCCGGTGGCGATCCTGCCCATGAGCACATGGGAGCCGAGATCCTTGCAGCAGCCGGCGAGTTTTTTGCTGACCTCCTCGTCGGCAGGGATACCGATGATGGATTCGCCTGTGAAGTTGATCTGACCTCTGGGCTCGCCGAGTTCGGTGCAGTTGATGTCGTGCTCCACGCAGTCGGTGGAGATCACGATGTCGCCGACGGTCAGCTTCTTGGTCAGGCTGCCGGCGATGCCGGAGTTGATCACGACGTCGGGCTTGTATACGTCGATCATGATCTGGGTGCCGACGGCGGCGTTGACCTTGCCGGCGCCGCATTCCAGCAGCACAACGTCCTTTTCAAAAATCGTACCGCTGACGAATTCCAGTCCCGCCTTGCAAAAGGAAACGGGATTTTCCATGACGGCTTTCAGACCGTCGACCTCGATTTTCTGCGCGCAAATAATACCAATCATTTCAAAACTCCTCTCGGAAAATGTTTTCATGTTCAGTATAGCACGCCAAGCGATGAACTGCAATGTTTTTGCGCATTTTGT
>CAMKSB010000083.1 GCA_946415335.1 uncultured Clostridia bacterium | reverse complement strand
AAGGAGTGTGCGCTATGACAGAGGAACTCAAAGCCAGAATCGAAAAAACCATGCAGAATCTCCGCCGCAACAAGATGGAGCCGTATTTCTGCGAGACCAAGGAAGAAGCCTGCGCGCTGGTCAAAACCCTGATCAAGCCCGGAGACACCATCTCCAGCGGCGGTTCCGTGACCTTGAAGGAGACCGGCGTGTACGATATCATCACCTCGGCGGATTACAACTATCTCGACCGTTCCCGTCCGGGAATCACGCGCGAGGAGGTCGAGGAGGTCTACCGTCAGACCTTCAGCGCCGACGCGTTCTTCACGAGCACCAACGCCCTGACCGAAAACGGCGAGCTTTACAACGTCGACGGCAATTCCAACCGCGTTGCCGCGATCCTCTACGGTCCCAAGAGCGTGGTCGTCGTCTGCGGCGTCAATAAGCTGGTGCGCAATATCGGCGAGGCGATCGAGCGCGTCAAGACCAAGGCGGCGCCGCCGAACACCGTCCGTCTCGGCATCGACACCTACTGTGCCAAGGAAGGCAAGTGCGTTTCGCTGAACAAAGAGAACCCCGAGCTCTGCGAGGGCTGCCACGGCGACGGCAGGATCTGCTGCAACTATGTCGTCTGCGCCCAGCAGCGCCATATCAACCGTATCAAGGTCGTCATCATCAACGACAGCTTCGGTTATTAAAATCAAATTAAAAGAACCTCCTGCGGTCATTCCCGCAGGAGGCGTTCGGAGTTTAATCGCAGTTTTTTGTCTGCTTGTTGTCGCAGTTCTGTGTCGAACCCTGCTTTTTGTCATTGCAGTTCTGCGTATTCTGCTTCTTGCTCATGTTCACACCTCCTGTCGTGGTAACAATAGTATGAACCGAAAAAATGGAAAATATACCTATGAATGAATTTTTATCGCGCATGCAGGCGCTGCTCGGCGACGAGTACCCCGCATTCCTGCGTTATTATGAGGGGGAGAACTTCCGCGGACTGCGGCTGAACACCCTCAAATGCACGCCGGACAAGCTGAAAAACGCGCTGCCGTTTGAACTGAAACCGACGCCGTTTTGTCCGGAAGGCTATTATATCCCGGCTGACGTCCAGTCGCTCGGCAATCATCCGCTGCATCACTGCGGCGCGTTTTATATGCAGGAGCCTTCGGCGACCTCGGCGGTGGAAATGCTCGGCATAGAGGAAGGCGACTTTGTCCTCGACCTCTGCGCGGCTCCCGGCGGCAAGAGCACCCAGATCGGCGCAAAGCTCGACCGCACCGGCTTATTATGGAGCAACGAGATCGTCAAAAGCCGCGCCAATATTCTTTTATCGAATATTGAACGCATGGGTATCCCGAACGCGGTCGTCTCCAACGCCCATCCCGACCGGCTCTGCGAACAGCTTGCCGGACGGTTTGACAAGGTGCTGGTCGACGCGCCCTGCAGCGGCGAAGGCATGTTCCGCAAGAACAGCGCCGCGCAGGAATGGAGCGTAGAGCATGTCAAAAGCTGCGCTGTGCGCCAGAAGCATATTCTCGACAGCGCCAAAAAAGCCCTCAAGCCCGGCGGCGTGCTGGTCTATTCGACCTGCACCTTCTCGCGCGAGGAAAACGAGGGCGTGATCGAAGCGTTTTTGGCGGAGAATCCCGATTTTGCATTAGAGGACGCCGGCGTGACCTTCGGCAGACCTGCCATGACCTACGCGCGGCGCATTTTCCCGATGGACGGCGGCGAAGGGCATTTTGCCGCCAGACTGCGCAAAAAGGGAACCCCGGCTCCCAATGTCCAACCGACCGTGACCGGCAATGCCGATCGGGAAATACTGGAATTCTATGACAGCCTGTTTGTCGGCAGACCGTTTGGGGAGAATATCGCGGTGCAAAAGGATAAAATAATGATTCTTCCAAAGAATTATAACATCAACATTACCGGCATACCGATCTTGCGAGCCGGCGTGATACTGGGCGAAAAGGTCAGGAACCGCATCGAGCCCCATCACAGCGCCTTCTGCGCCGCCAAGCCGGAGGACTGCGCGAGTGCGGCGGAGTTCAGCGCCGACAGCCCGTCGATCAAAGCCTACCTTCACGGCGAGGAGATCGCCGTGCCGCCTGAGACAAAGGGCTATACCGCCGTCTGCGTCGACGGCATGACGACCGGCTTCGGCAAAGCCTCCGGCGGCAGATTAAAGAACAAATACCCGAAAGGACTGCGAACGCTGAAATGAACAGATTATCGGACATCGGAACCATCAGGGAGATCCTCTCACGCCACGGTTTCACCTTTTCCAAGGCGCTGGGACAGAACTTCCTCATCAATCCCACGGTCTGTCCGCGTATGGCAGAGGAAAGCGGCGCAGCGCCGGGCGTCGGCGTGATCGAGGTCGGACCGGGCGTCGGCGTGCTGACCAACGAGCTCTGTCAGCTGGCGGAGAAGGTCGTCGCGATCGAGCTCGACAAGCGCCTGCTTCCGGTGCTCGACGAGACCTTGGCGGAATACGATAACGTCAAGATCGTCAACGGCGACGTGCTCAAGCTCGACCTCAACCGGCTGATCGCCGAGGAATTCCCCGGCATGGAGGTCGTCGTCTGCGCCAACCTTCCGTATTACATCACCTCGCCGGTCATCATGAAGCTGCTTGAGGACAGGCTTCCTGTCGAAGCCATCACCGTCATGGTGCAAAAGGAAGCGGCGCAGCGCATCTGCGCCGAGGTCGGTTCGCGCATGAGCGGCGCCGTCACGGTGTCGGTCAATTACTACGCCCAGCCTGAGATGCTCTTCGGCGTGAGCGCCGGTTCCTTCATGCCGGCTCCCAAGGTCGATTCGACGGTCATCCGGCTGAACGTGCTCCCCGAGCCGCCCGTCCAAACGGATGAAGCCCTCTTTTTTGAGGTCGTCAAGGCGGCGTTTTCGCAGCGCCGCAAGGTCATCACCAACTCGCTCAGCGCCGGACTGCACCGTCCCAAGGACGAGATCACCGGCGTGCTCACCAAAGCCGGCGTACCGCTGAACGCCAGAGCCGAAGCGCTCACCCTCAGCGATTTTGCAGCAATAGCGAACTGCCTGAAGGAGGAAGCATCATGAAAATGAACGGACGATTCAAAGCCGCCTTTGTTCTGCTGATCGCCGGTCTTGTCTGTGCGGTCGCGGCAGGAGGAGCCGGATTTATCTGGAAAAACGACCTCGTCGCCATGGCTGCAGGCGCCGCCGGGATGGTCTGCGCCTTCACCGGTATCATGCTCGCGATGAGAAGCGGCAAAAAACCCGAGCCGGAGCCGCTGCCGCCCGATGAAAATGATTGACAGGCAATATTTCATCTGGTATAAAAGGTCTTATTTTTTTGAGGAGGCAAGATTTTATGCAATGGTATCAAAAATCAGCCGAAGAAACGCTTCGGGAGCTTGAAGTCACCACCAACGGACTCTCCGCCGAACAAGCGGAGCAGCTTTTGGCAAAGCACGGCAAAAACATGCTGGCGGAGGGAAAGAAAAAGTCCGTGTTCATGGTCTTTCTCAGCCAGTTCGCCGATCTGCTGGTGATCATTCTGATCGCGGCGGCGGTCATCTCGATGTTCTCCGGCAATATCGAGAGCACGATCGTCATTTTTGCCGTCATCATCCTTAACGCGCTGCTCGGTACCTTCCAGCACGTCAAGGCGGAAAAATCGCTCGACAGTCTCAAATCCCTGAGTTCACCGAGCGCCAAGGTCATCCGCGGCGGACAGAAGATCGAGATCGACTCGCGCGACGTGGTTCCCGGCGATATCATCGTGCTGGAAGCCGGCGATCTGGTCGTGGCGGACGGCAGGGTGATCCGCAGCTATACGCTGCAGGTCAACGAGAGCTCCCTGACCGGCGAATCGACAAATGTTGAGAAAAACGAAGCGACGATCGAGGGCGAGGTGCCTTTGGGCGACCGTCTGAATATGGTTTATTCCGGCAGTCTCGTCACCTACGGCAGAGCGCTTGTCGTGGTGACAGCCACCGGCATGAACACCGAGATCGGCAGGATCGCCTCCCTGATGAACAACGCCAAGGACAAGAAAACGCCGCTGCAAAAGAGCCTTGATCAGTTCTCCGGCAGACTGGCGCTGATCATCCTGATTATATGCGCGCTGGTGTTCGGACTCTCCATGTGGCGCGGTCAGACCATTATCGACGCGCTGATGTTTGCCGTGGCGCTGGCTGTCGCGGCGATCCCGGAGGCGCTCAGTTCGATCGTGACGATCGTGCAGGCGATCGGTACCCAGAAGATGGCGAAGGAAAACGCCGTCATCAAGGACTTGAAGGCAGTCGAGAGCCTCGGCTGCGTGTCGGTCATCTGTTCCGACAAGACCGGCACCCTCACCCAGAACAAAATGACCGTCCAGCAGATTTACATCAACGGCGAGTGCATCATTCCCGAAACGCTTTTGCAGGAGAACGAGAGCCACCACCTGATGATCTACAACATGCTGCTCAACAACGATTCCGCGATCGTCGACGGCAAAGGCATCGGCGACCCGACGGAATTCGCGCTGATCGAGGGCTTCCGCCGCACCGGCTATCAGGAGACGATCATCCGCAGCACCTTCCCGCGCAAGGAGGAGCTGCCCTTTGACTCCGACCGCAAGATGATGAGCACCAAGTACATCCTGCACGGCGAGACGTATATTCTCACCAAGGGCGCGCTCGACTCCATCTTAGACCACTGCGTCAGCATCACGACCGACGACGGCGTTCGCCCGATCACCGATGCGGACAAGAAAGCGATCACCGCGCAGAACCGGGCGTTCTCCGAACAGGGACTGCGCGTGCTGACCTTTGCATATAAAAAGAGCGACGAGCCGCTGACGCTTGAAAGCGAGACCGGCTTCACCTTCCTAGGACTGATCTCCATGATCGATCCGCCCAGACCGGAGAGCAAGGCGGCAGTCGCCGACGCCATCCGCGCCGGCATCAAGCCCATCATGATCACCGGCGACCACAAGGTGACCGCTTCCGCCATCGCGAAGCAGATCGGCATCATGCGCGACGGCGATATCGCCGTGACCGGCATGGAGCTCGACGCGATGGATGACGCGGAACTCGACCGCGTGCTTCCGACGATCTCCGTCTACGCGCGCGTTTCGCCCGAAAACAAGATCCGCATCGTCGAAGCCTGGCAGCGCCGCGGCAATATCGTCTCCATGACCGGCGACGGCGTCAACGACGCGCCTGCGCTCAAAAAGGCGGATATCGGCGTCGCCATGGGCATCACCGGCACCGAGGTCTCCAAGGACGCCGCCTCCATGATTTTGCAGGACGACAACTTCGCCACCATCATCAAGGCGGTCGCCAACGGCAGAAATGTCTACCGCAATATCCGCAACGCGATCCTGTTCCTGCTCTCCGGCAATATGGCGGCGATCCTCACCGTATTGTTCACCTCGATCGCCGGATTGCCTGTACCCTTCGCGCCGGTACACCTGCTCTTTATCAACCTGCTCACCGACTCGCTTCCGGCAATCGCCATCGGCATGGAGCTGCCTGAGCCGGGACTGCTTTCGCAGAAGCCGCGCGATCCCAACAAGGGCATCCTGACGGCGGACTTTACCGCGCTGATGTTCGGACAGGGAGCACTGATCGCCGTCTCTGTCATCATCGCCTTCCTGATGGGATTACAGACCGACGCCGCCACCGCCGCGACCATGGCGTTTGCCACCCTGACGATGGCGCGCCTGTTCCACGGCTTCAACTGCCGCAGCGCCCATTCCATATTCAAGATCGGCTTCACCACCAATTTCTACAGCGTCGGCGCGTTCTTCATCGGCGCGTTCCTGATGGCGCTGGTGCTCTTCCTGCCGCAGCTCCACCACCTCTTTTCCGTCGTCTCGCTCGGCTCCGAAAGGTATCTCATGATCCTCCTGCTGGCATTCGCGCCGACCGTGCTGATCCAGATCATCAAGGTTATTGTCGACCTTATGAGAAAAAACCGTTGATTGTGAGAAAAAATCGTTCACAATGATTGACAATGCCTTTTGAATCTTTTATAATAAAATAAAAGAAAAAGGAGGTTTTGCTATGAACATCTGGCATGACATTTCACCAAAGCGTATCACCGCGAAGCAGTTTTACGCGGTTATTGAGATTTCCAAGGGCGGAAAGAATAAATATGAGCTCGACAAGGAGACAGGTCTGCTCAAGCTCGACCGCGTGCTCTTTACATCCACGGTCTATCCTGCCAACTACGGCTTCATTCCGCGCACCTACGCCAACGACGGCGACCCGCTCGACGTGCTGGTGCTGTGCAGCAAGACCATCAACTCCATGACGCTGGTCGAGTGCAAGCCTATCGGCGTGCTCAACATGACCGACAACGGCAAGATCGACGAGAAGATCATCGCCGTTCCCGTCAACGATCCCAACTACAACGTCTACAACGACATTTCCGATCTTCCCAAGCACCGCTTTGATGAGATCCGTCATTTCTTCATGGTCTACAAGGCGCTTGAGGACGGCAATAAGATCGCCGCTACCGAGTTCTCCGGCGCGGAAGCCGCTATGGACACCATTCAGAAGGCGATCGACAGCTACATCCATTTTTTTCAGCTAGCGTAAACTGAAAGCAAGGGGCTGGCTCCATACTCAATTTATGAGTAAGAGCCAAGCCCCTTAAATATTTTTAAATTCTCTGTAAACTGTGATACTATTTTCTGATAAAACACTTTAAAACAGATGTTAGCGGAAAATTTTGCAGAGCAAGGCGGAGGACGCAGGAATCCTGACGGATTCCGAGGACGACAACGCAGCTATGCAAAATTTAACGCAACAGATGTTAAAGGGTTTTATTAGATAATAGTATGAAACACTTTCGCTCTTTTTCGACACTATATAAGTGAACGAATTCGTTGGAGGTCAGACATGGACGGCAAAACAT
>CAMKSB010000082.1 GCA_946415335.1 uncultured Clostridia bacterium | reverse complement strand
GCGTTTTGGTTGCATAAAAATAATGGATTCAGAAAAATTTTTTCTAAATCCGTTTATTTAATGAATTGAGCGCTCAGCGCTCGTTTTCTTTGATTGCCCGGAACATCACCCTCGCGGCTTCGGGTTCCATGTTGCAGGTCAGGACGTAGAACCTTGTCCGGCGGATCAGGCTGTCAAAGTTTTGGAGCATGGCTTCGGCGGTCTTGGCGCCGACCATGTGCGCTGTCTGGAAGTAGAGCAGCTGAATAACCTCCTTATCCGAGGGGATCCGCACGGCGTTGTGCTCCCCCCTTTCGACAAAGATGATCGCGCCCAAGGGATAGTTCTCGTTCAGCGCGATGCCGCTGCCGCCGTCAAAGGGCGTTCCGTAGGCGGTCACGCCGTCGCCGTACATGCGCACGACAGGCTTGTCATCGTTCATGATGTGTACGCGGTCGCCGTATTCGCGCAGCCACAGCCGCGTATGGGTGGATTTGCCCACGCCGGAGGCTGCCGAAAACAGATAGGCTTTACCGTCGAGCACCAACGCCGAGGAATGCACCAGCATGGCGCCGTAGCGGATGATTCTTTTGTTGAACAGGTTGGCGACGCCGAAGGACTCCGCTTCGGAGACGGTCGTACCCTCCACCATGCGCTTGTGCATGGCTTCGATATCGTCCTCGGTATAGGTCAGGACGAGATCCGGCTCGCGGTCGCCTTCGTATATAAACGGCTCCAGAAAGCGCGCGAAATCCGCGTGCTTCGGTTCGTAGGAGACGATCAAATCCGCAATCTGATAATTCATTTTTGTTTTTTCTTCTTTCTGGAGTGTTTCAGGAAAAATCCGCTGATCTGCACCCGGTAAAAATGGTTGATCTCGGCGCCGAGCATCAGGCAGACCAGACAGAAATACAGCCAGACCATGATCACCGCCAGTCGGGTCAGTCCGCCGTAGATGGAGAAGCCGTTGAAGTCGTCGACGTAGATGGAAATGCCCAGAGAGAGCACCAACCATGACACGGCGCACAGAAAAGCGCCGGGAAGCTGATAGATGAATTTCGTCTGCTTTCTCGTCTCGCGGTCGAGGTTGGGTACGTTGCGGTACAGCGCCGCGAACATCAGCACCATATAGACGAACACCAGCACATAGCGCAGGTGGTAGAGCAGGCTGACAAACCACGGCAGCACCGGGATATACTGCGCCAGAAAGCTCCGCAGCGTCGAGCCGAGCACGACGACGATGATGGTCGCGAGCAGGATCAGAATGAAGATCATCGTGTAGAGCATCGACCGCAGGCGCAGCACCAGCCAGCTGCGGTTTTCGTAGGTATTGTGGACGCGGTTGAGTCCGTTGGTGATCGCCTGTATGCCCTTTGCCGCCGACCAGAGCGTCACGATCATGGTGACGATGCTGATGCCGGTGACGTTGTCGTACATCGCGTTCAAAAACTGCGAGGCGTATTCCGTGGCTTCCTCGTTGAGCACCAGCGAAAAAACCTTGCTGAGCGTTTCCACCGGGATATGCAGACTCTGAAAGACGGACACCGCGAACATCGTCAGCGGTACGCCGGACAACAGCAGAAAGAATGCGGATTGTCCGGCGATCGCGAATATATTGTCATGGTTGATCTTGTCCAGAAACGGCTTTATCCAGTTATAGATCCCTTTGATGACGCGAAGCATGGATCAGCCTTCCTTTTTGGACTGGACAAAATAGGATACGCGCGTCAGCGCCTTTTCGCTGACAAAGTGCATGAAGAACTTGGTCGCCTTCATCATAAAGCCCGGAATGATTACCATCTTGCCTGCCTGCGCCTTATCGAAGGCATAGCGAGCCACCTCGCGGGCGTTCAGCCCCTTTACGGCAAACCGGACGTTGGCAGTGTCGAAAAAGCCGGTGTTGACAGGCCCCGGACAGAGCACGGAGATCTTGACGGGGCTTTTCTCGCGGCGAAGCTCCTCGTGGATCGCCTCGGTGAGCCGGACGACGTAATTCTTGGAGGCATAGTAGCTCGAGAAGGTCGGCCCCGGCGCAAAGCCGGCGATGGAGCCGACGTTGAGGATCAGTCCGCTGCCGCGCTTTTTCATGTCGGCGAGGTAGAGCTTCGTCAGGACGTGGACGGCGCAGACGTTGGTGTGGATCAACTCGATCTCACGCTCCAGCGGCACGTCGGAGAACTTGCCGTAAGCGCCGAAGCCGGCGTTGTTGATCAGCACGTCGATCTCCTCGCCGTCGGCGGTCAGGTGCTCGTAGAGATCGAACGCGTCGTGCTCGCGCGATAAGTCGATCGTGATGACGCGGACGCTGACGTTTTTGATCTCGTCCTTGAGCTGATTGAGTACGTCGGTGCGCCTTGCGCAGATGATCAGGTCATAGCCCAGTTCCGCGAGATAAAGGGCAAATTCCCTGCCCATTCCGGAGCTGGCGCCGGTTACTAACGCTTTCATGCTTTACTCCTTTTCCGCGATAGCGCACAGCCAGGTGGTACCGCTTTTGACGTGAGTTCGGATGTTCTGATAGCCGGCGCGTTCGAGCATGGTCGCGATCTCCTTGCGCGAGACGGCTTTGATGTTCAGGCGCTTTTCCACAGCCGTCCAGCGGTCGGGATCGTTCTCGTCGGCGAGCATTTCAAAAACAAGCAACAGCCTGCCGCCGCTTTTGAGCGTCCGGGCGATCTCCCGGAGGTCGCCGAGCTTGTCCGGCCAGAAATAGTAGGTTTCCACTGCGGTCACGCCGTCGAATTTCTCGGCTTCAAAGGGAAGCGCCGACACGGACGCCTGCGTGATGACCGCCTTGTTGCAGAGGATGTTTTTATGGTTCAGCTTGCGTGCCTTTTCGACGCAGAGCTCGGAATAATCAATGCCGTAGACCTTGCCGCTGCCGACCTTTTGACACAGCTTTTCGACGGTTCTTCCGCCGCCGCAGCCGACGTCGAGCAGCACGCTGCCGCTTTCGATCGGAAAATGCTCCAACGCCCAGTCGGTCAGCTCGTGATGTCCCCTGTTCATGGAACGGATCATCAGCTTGCCCCAGAAGCCCTCCGGCTTGACGGCGTTTTCGGTCAGCTTGTGATATTTTTTCATGGCTGTCACTTCTTTCGCATTGTTCTCATTTTATTATATCGTGACTTCTATGGGAGTGTCAAGAAAAATCCGTCACAGTTTGCAACATTTGGACAAAAAGAAAATCCGCCTCCCAAAAGAGAGGCGAACGTTGTGTGACTTTCGGCATAAAATGGCTTGGGATCACCGTTTCTTCGGCGACGGCAGCTCGTCGTACATCGCCTTGACCAGCGCCTGCAAAAATTCCGTGTTCTCCACGTTATCGACGAGCAGCATTGCCTTCGCGCCTTCATACGGCAGCTCCATGACAGCCTGTGGCATCATGGCGGCGGCTGACTTGACCGGCTTGACGAGAAAACGGTTATCATAAATACCGCCGATGACTTTACCGCGATAGTAGAGGATATATTCCCCCATCATCGCGCGGTAAGACACGTCCTCCGGCATGGCGAGCTGTTCCAATATATATTCCAGATATTCTTTATCGGAAGCCATTTTGATTCCTCCTTTGTTTGCCTTTTCCGCTCCGGCGCCTGTCTGCTAAATCAGAGGATTTCATCCAACTCATCCGAGGCGTTTTGCGTGATAAACAATTTATAAGCCATATTTGCCTCTTAAGGAATCCAGAGAATCGGCTGCGCCGATCACTTCTCCGTCCTCAACCTGCTTTTCAGCCGATGCTAACTTTTCGGAAACATTCTGCAAAAATATAGCTTTCTCATACGCTTCCATGCTCATGATCACCATGTCACCGTAACCGTTCTTGGTGATAAAAACCGGACTGTCGCTGCTGTGACATAGCGCCGAAATCTCGCTGGTGTTCTTCAAATCTCTGATAGGAATGATTCGCGGCATAATTTCATCTCCTTTCTGACGTTATTATACCATAATTATCCCATAATTGCAATCGTTTATTGACATTTTTTAACGGGAGAGCAGGCAAACGCTCTCCACATGCGCGGTTCGGGGGAACATGTCGCAGGGGGTGACCTCCCCTGTGGTGTAGCCGTTTTCGGCGAAGTATTTCAGGTCTCTGGCGAGGGTCGCCGGGTCGCAGGAGACGTAGACCACGCGCCGGGGAGCCATTTTGCGGATGGTTTTCACCAAGTCCTCGCCGCAGCCCTTTCTCGGCGGGTCGAGGATGACGACATCCGGCGACACGCCCTCCTGCCGCAGCTGTTCGGCTGCCGCAGGCGCGTCGGCACAGAGAAAACGCGCGTTTTGAATGCCGTTGGCGGCGGCGTTTGCCTCCGCGTCACGGACGGCGTCGGGAATGACCTCCACGCCGATGAGCTGTTTGCAGTCCTTCGCCATGGTCAGTCCGATCGTGCCGGTGCCGCAGTACAGGTCGAGCAGGACTTCGCTGCCGGTCAGTCCGGCGTAGGCCTTCGCCTGCGCGTAAAGGCGCTCCGCCTGCCGGCGGTTGACCTGCCAGAACGAAAACGGCGAGATACGGAAGCGCAAGCCGCACAGCTCGTCCTCGATCGTGCCGCTGCCGTAGGCAACGCGGTTTTTGCTGCCGAGAATGACGTTTGTTTTTTCTCTGTTAGAATTAAAAACGACGGTTTTCAGGTTGGGCAGCGCTTCTTTCAGGCGCTGTATCAGCACGTCCTCGTGCTTCAAGCCGTTGCCGTTGACGACGTAGCAGACCATCAATTCGTCGGTCACCTCGGCAAGACGGATATAGAGATGCCGCAGGCTGCCCTTGCCGGTGGCTTCATCATAGATCGACGTGTCATACTCGCCGATAAATTCCCTCGTGACGCGCATGACCTCGGCGAAAATTGCCGGCTGCAGGGCGCAGTCTGAGCAGTCGATGACGCGGTGGCTGTGGAAGGCGTAAAAGCCCATGCGGACCTTCCCTTCCCTGTCGCGGCTGAGCGGCAGCTGCGCCTTGTTGCGGTAGCGGTCGACGCGTTCGCTCGAAATGATCGGTCGGAAGGTCGTCTGAACGCCGCCGATGCGCGTGATCGCGTCGATGACCTTCTGTTCCTTGAGCCTGCATTCTTCTTCATAAGAAATATGCCGCCATACGCAGCCGCCGCACTGACGGAACTGCGGACAGTCCGGCTCGATACGCGAAGCCGCCGGCGTAAGGATCGCTTCGATCTTGCCGAAGGCGTAGGTTTTCTTGACCTTGAGGATCCTGACCGTCAGGACGTCGCCTACCGCCGACTGCGGTACAAAAACCGCGATCCCGTCGTCGGTTCTGCCGACGCCGCTGCCCTCGGCGGTCGCGGAGGTGATGGTGAGTGTGATGAGTTCGTTTTTCTGCAGCATGACCGTTTTTCCTTTGTTGCATAATATACACTATTCTAGCATGATTCGGGGTGTTTCGCAACCGAAATGATGAATTTTCCTTTTTGTACTTTATTTTTCGGGGATTTCGATTTATAATAGGGTTAGACTAATACTTGGAATGGAGTGGTTGTTGTGAATTACGACGAACTGTTAAACCATATCAAACGGATCCACTTTATCGGGATCGGCGGCAGCGGCATGTGCCCGATCGCGGAGATCCTGATGAGCGAGGGCTACGAGATTTCCGGTTCCGACATGAATGAGGGCGAAACGCTCGACAAGATGAAGGGCTACGGGATCCCGGTGTACATGGGACACGCGGCGGAGAATATAGAGGGCGCTGAGCTGGTGGTGTATTCCGCGGCGGTCAAGGAGACCAACCCCGAACGCAAGGCGGCGGTTGAGCAGGGTATCCCCTGTATCGAGAGAAGCGTTATGCTCGGCGTGGTAACGCGCCGTTACAAGAGAAGCATCGCGATCGCCGGAACGCACGGCAAGACCACCACGACGGCGATGCTCTCGCAGCTGCTGATCGGCAGCGGCTTTGATCCTTCCGCGATCATCGGCGGCAAGCTGCCCTTTATCGGCGGCAACAGCTATGTCGGTCAGAGCGATATCATCGTCTGTGAGGCGTGCGAGTACGTCGATACATTTTTGGAGCTGAATCCGTTTATTTCCGTGATCCTGAATATCGACGCGGATCACCTCGACTATTTCAAGAATCTCGACAACATCAAGAAGTCCTTCAACCGCTTCGCCAAGCAGACGACCGGTCTGCTGGTGATCAACGGCGACGACGAGAACACCCTTGACGCCGTGAAGGACGTGGAATTGGAGAAGATCACCTTCGGCTTCGGCGAGAACTGCGATTACAGAGCGGTCAACGTCAGCGCCGACAAGGGCGTTCACGAGCAGTACGACCTGCTGTACAAGGGAGAGAAGATCACCGGTGTCAAGCTGATCGTTCCCGGCAAGCACAACGTCTACAATTCTCTGGCGGCTGCGGCGACGGCGCATTATCTGGGCGCTGCGCCGGAGGAGATCGCCGAGAACCTGCACAAGTTCGGCGGCGTTCACAGGCGCTTTGAAATTTTGGGCACGCCCTGCGGCATCACCGTTGCCGACGACTTCGCCCATCATCCGACGGAGCTGACCGTTACCCTCAACGCCGCAATGAATATGGGCTTCAGGAAGGTCTGGGCGGTGTTCCAGCCGCATACCTTCTCGCGTACCGCCATGCTGCTCGACGACTTTGCCGAGGCGCTGAAAATCCCCGATCAGGCGGTCATCTCCGAGATCCTGCCGGTTCGCGAGACCAATACCTACAACATCTATTCCACCGATCTGGGCGCAAAGGTTCCCGGCTCGGTCTGCCTCGATACCTTTGAGGAGATCACCGACTATGTGTGCCAAAACGCACAGGAGGGCGATCTGATCCTGACCATGGGCGGCGGCAATGTGTACATGTGCGCGAACATGATTTACAAGCAGCTGCAATTCATGGAAGATAATAAATAATTCTTTAGGCAACTCCGCACAATTTGCGGCGCACGCCTTGCTTGAATATTATTCCGTCAGCCTGCCCAA
>CAMKSB010000081.1 GCA_946415335.1 uncultured Clostridia bacterium | reverse complement strand
GTTACCTGCACCAAACGAAGATAATCCGAACCTTCTCCCGGTTGGAGACGGGTTCGGATTTGTCTTTATCTACGCTTATCCGAATTTTACACCAACTCCCAGATGTGAATCCGGCTGACTGTGACACCATTTTCATCGGCTAACCGATTTGGACGGTTTGCCGATATATTTTTACATAGAAAAACTCCGGCTCGATCGCTGAGCCGGAGTTTTACTCTTGCCTATGCTTTGTTGAATTTCTCTTTTGGCTGTTTGCATCTGGGACAACGCCAATCGTCGGGCAAGTCCTCAAAGGAAACGCCGTCATGCTCTGCGGGATCGTACACATAACCGCACACGGAACAAATATAGATACCTGTCGCTTCCTGCTCGGTGAAATCGATCTCGGCAAAGACCGTCTCAACAGGATGGTCGAGATCCATCACGCGCTTTGCTTCGAGATTCTCATAGCCCTGCGGCGTATGCGTACCGCAGTAGACGGTCGGGTGATTGCGGATGAATTCGCGCACACGGCCGATGGTGGTGAGCGCCTCCTGAAGGTCGTCAAAAACAACGGACTGCTTGTTTGCATAGAGCGCCTCATCCACATAGGTGATGTCGCCGTGGAGCATATAGAAGAGACCGCCGTCCTCAACGATTACAAGGCTATTGCCCTTGGTGTGCCCTTTTGCCTTGATATAATAGATTCCGTCGCAGATCTTTTGGCTCTCGGGGAAATTATAGTATGCGCCGTCGGTGAAGGTCACGGGCACGATGTTGTCAATGCCCTGTAATTCAGCCGCGTCCAGCTCCTCGGCGTTGACATAGATCTTCGCGTTTGGGAAGGACTTTAATTCTCCCGAATGGTCGATATGCCGATGCGTCAATAAGATCTTCGTCACCTGCTCGGGCTTGTAGCCGAGATCGCGGAACGCCTCCATATAACTGCAAATATCCTTGCCCGTATAGGCGGCGACCGTCTTATCGGGTTTCTCCTCGGGAGTGCCCTCGGGAAGTCCCGTATCGACCAGAATGACCTCATCGCCTGTGTCGATCAGATAGTTTTGCAGGCTGCCGCGATAGCGGATATCCATGCTGTACTTTTCGGGACCTTCCTCGCCGCCGAACGCGAACAGCTGAGAATAGAATCCGTCTTTTCTGAATTTTACTGCTTTGATTTCCATGTTGTGATTCTCCTTTATGATTAGTTTATTTTCATTTCAGCTCACCAAACTTCTTTTTCAACTCTATTATAATCTATTTTTATCCTTCTGTCCATAGAAATCAAAAGCTGACTTACGGAATAGTTTGGCACAAATAATCAAGCGCGTCCCGATCGTTTTTAAGGTTTATTTTAGGTTGGACTGTTAAAATAAGCATGGTCAACTGTTTCTGCGCGTATTTCTTATACAAAACTCATTGACACAATGTCAGTATATACTCAGACGGAACGCAGCGGTGAGGAGATGATGAACGTGAAAGTGAAGAAGAAGATGAAGAAGCGCGGCTTCGTGATATTCCTGTCGGCTGTCGTGATCGCCGCGGTGATCATCGGCGTGATGAACTGCGTCCAAACGCCGCAAGCTCCCGAAACGCCAAGCACGACGCATTCATCTGCGACCTCCTCCGCCACTGCCGCCGCGACCGAAGCGACAAATAGCTCGACCGAAGCGCCTGTCACGACGACAGCATCCTCCGGCGGCACTGTCAAAAAACTGCTCAATGTGGAACCACTGCTGCAGGACAACTATCCGTCCGGCTGCGAGATCTACGCGTCGGTCACGCTGCTGAATTACTGCGGCTTTTCCGTGGACGATATAGAATTCGTCGAATACTATCTGCACACAGAGCCGATCGGTGACGACGGCGAAAACTATTACGGTCCCAGCCTGTACTCCGCCTTTGCAGGAAGCCCCGAATTAGGGTACGGCGTTTACGCGCCGTCGCTGAAAAGCTCGATCAATCAGTATCTTTCCGACTATCATTCGGACTTAACGGCAACAATCGAATCGAATTGCACCTTGGACGACTTATGCAAGCGCCATATCAACTCGAGCAGACCGGTCATCATCTGGGGTACGACGGACATGGAAGAACCCTATGAATACATCGACTGGGTCATTGATTACGCCGACGATCAGTCCAAGCTGAAAGAGGGCGATATCTTCCACTGGCCAACGACCGAGCACTGCATGGTGCTGGTCGGGTACGACGAAGAACAGTATTATTTTGCCGACTCCCTCGACGCCACGGTTGTCTCCTACCCGAAGGAAGCATGTGAAACGGCGTTTAAGGCGCTCGGCAGTCAGGCGATCTATCTCGCATAAACAGACAACAGACGGTTACCTTTCACGGCAGCCGTCTGTTTTTGAAATAAGTGCGAATTTTATATTGACAACGTGTCAGAATAGGTGTATAATACAATTACTGACAAAGTGTCAGAATACTGGAAACGGGTGATTTTATGCCGAAGGGCTCCCCTGAGCGGACAAACGCTCGCAAGGAAGAGATCATATCCGCGTGCAAAACGCTCTATCAGGATATGAGTTTCAAGGATATTACCATCATGAAGATCGCGGAATACACCACCTTTTCGCGCGCTTCTATCTACAACTATTTCGAGACGAAGGAAGAGATCTTCCTCGCCATTTTGGAAAAAGAATACGATCTGTGGGTGGACGATCTGAACAGTATCGCGGACAGCCGCGACAGCATGACGAGGGACGAGATCGCCAAGGCGTTGGCGCAGTCGCTCGAAAAACGCGAGCTGCTGCTCAAGCTGATGAGCATGAACCACTATGACATGGAGGAAAACAGCCGCGGCGAACGACTGTATGAGTTCAAGATCGCCTACGGCAACTCGCTGAAAGCGGTCGATCGCCTGCTGCAGAAGTTCTGCGGCGATATGGACGACAAGGCACGGGAGGATTTTCTCTACTCCTTCTTCCCGTTTATCTACGGTATCTATCCCTACACGGTCGTGACCGACAAGCAAAAGAAGGCCATGGAACAGGCACAGGTCGGCTATGTGTATCACTCCATCTACGACATCGCCTATATCTGTGCCGGAAAGCTGCTACAGGAGAATTAAATGAAATACACAAAACTCGGAAACACCGACTTGACGGTATCGCGGATCTGCATGGGCTGCATGGGATTCGGCGACGCGTCAAAAGGTCAGCACAGCTGGACGCTTGACGAAGAACACAGCCGCGCGATCATCCGGCAAGGTCTGGAGCTCGGCGTGAATTTTTACGACACCGCCATCGCCTATCAGAGCGGCACCAGCGAGCAGTATGTCGGCAGGGCGCTGCGCGACTTTGCCAAGCGCGAGGACGTGGTCGTCGCTACCAAATTCCTGCCGCGAACGCCGCAGGAGATCGACAGCGGCGTCAGCGGTCAGCAGCATATCGAGAACATGATCGACACCAGTCTGCAAAATCTCGGTATGGACTATGTGGACTTGTACATCTATCATATCTGGGACTGGAACACGCCGGTCTGGGATATCCTCGACGGACTGAACCGCGTGGTCAAAGCCGGAAAAGCGCGGTATATCGGCATCTCCAACTGCTACGCGTGGCAGCTCGCCAAGGCGAACGCGCTGGCTGAAAAGGAAGGCTTCGCCAAATTCGTCTCGGTTCAGGGACACTACAACCTCATCTTCCGCGAGGAAGAAAGAGAGATGGCGCCTTATTGCCGGGAGGAAGCTATCGCGATGACGCCGTACAGCGCGCTTGCCAGCGGCAGATTGTCGCGGCTGCCCGGTGAAAACGGCACCAAACGCGCCGCCGAGGACGCTTACGCCAAATTCAAATACGACGCGACCGCGCAGCAGGACAGCGTGATCATCGAGCGCGTCGCCCGTCTCGCCGAAAAGCGCGGCGTGACCATGACAGAGATCTCGCTCGCATGGCTGCTCACCAAGGTGACCTCGCCGGTCGTCGGCGCGACGAAACCGCATCATATCGCAGACGCCGCCAAGGCGGTCGAGCTGGAGCTGACAGACGGGGAGATCGCCTATCTGGAAGAGCCGTATGTTCCGCATCCCCTCGCCGGTGTGATGGCGCAGAACAAGCGCGAGAACGCAAGAGACAAGCACGTCTGGACAACCGGCAGTCAGAAAATCATCGAAAACAACCGAAAGGAGCAAGGATCATGAGCAAGAAACTGATCGCTTATTTTTCAGCAAGCGGCACCACCGCCGCCGTCGCAAAGAACCTGGCAAGAGCCGCAGAAGCGGATCTGTATGAGATCAGACCGGAGGCGCCCTATACCGGCGCCGACCTGAACTGGCAGAACAAGAATTCGCGCAGCTCATTGGAAATGCGCGACAAGAGCTCCCGTCCGGCGCTTGCCGACGCGGACGCGCATATTGAAGAATACGACACCGTTTTCATCGGGTTCCCGATCTGGTGGTACGTAGCGCCGACGATCATCAACAGCTTTCTGGAGCAATATGATTTCACCGGCAAGAAGATCGTGCTGTTCGCCACCTCCGGCGGCTCCGGCTTCGGCAAAGCCGTTGCCGGCTTACAGCCCAGCGCGCCCGGCGCGACGATCGTGGAAGGCGCTGTCCTCAACGGCAGACCGAATGAAGCCAAGCTGAAAGCATTCGCAGAGAAATATTGATATGTTAAAGCCTGACGATCCGTTTCGTCAGGCTTTTTTCGTAACGTATGGCAGAATATCTGCGGTTTTCTCTTGACAGCCGCGCTGCGGCGGCGATACAATAGAGTGAGAGAATCAAAGGAGCTGTCTGTTATGCGATTTTGCGATGTATTCAACCACTATCTGACGATACTGAACGTTTCCTACCCTGCCTTTGCGCAGTTTGCGGGAATGAGCGTCAGCTCCATCAGGCGCTATAAAAACGGCGAGAGCGAGCCTGCTTCCGACAGCGAACAGCTCCGCAAGATTGCCGACGGCATTGCCGGGCTCGCCGAAGAACGGCACATTCCGCTGGACGCGGGCGAGGTTTTTGACGAGCTGCAGCGCACGCTGAAAAACCATCTTGCCATCGACTACAGCGCTTACGCCGCAAACCTAAATATGCTGCTCAAGCAGATGGATATCCGCGTCACCGTACTCGCCAAGGCGCTGTCCTTTGACCCTTCCTATATCTCAAAAATCCTTTCCGGTCAGCGCAAGCCGGCGCATATCGACGAATTTACACAGAACGTCGCTTCCTTTGTGTCGCGCAACTGTGCCGATGAATCGCAGATCCGGCATTTATCCGCGCTGCTCGGATGCGATGAGGCTGCCTTGGAAAATCCGCGCGAACGCTGCGGCGCGATCGTCACGTGGCTCGGCACGAATACCGAAAAGAACAGCGATCCGATCTCCGGGTTCCTCGACAAGATGGACGCCTTCTGTCTGGACGACTTTATCCGGGCGATCCATTTTGACGACATCAAGCTCCCTACGGTGCCGTTTCAGTTTCCTGGTACCAAGAATTACTACGGCATTCAGGACATGATGGAGAGCGAGCTGGATTTTATGAAGGCGACCGTCGTCTCAAAATCCATGAAGGACTGCATTCTCTACAGCGATATGCCGATGGAGGAAATGGCGAAGGATCCGGAATTTCCGAAAAAGTGGATGTTCGGCAGGGCGATGATGCTGAAAAAAGGTCTGCGGCTGCATATCATCCACGACGTCAACCGTCCGTTTCATGAGATGATGCTCGGTCTGGAAAGCTATATCCCCATGTATATGACGGGACAGATCGCGCCGTATTACCTGCCGGTCACGCAGGGAAGCGTGTTTAATCACCTGCTGAACGTGTCGGGAGCCGCCGCGCTGGAAGGCAACGCCATCGCCGGTCATCAGGCGTCCGGCAAATACACGCTCTATAAATCCAAGGATGATATTCAGCATTTCCGTATGCGCGCCGAACAGCTTCTCAAAAAAGCCGAACCGCTGATGGACATTTACCGCAGCGACCGCAAGGCGGAATTTGACGCGCAGACCGAGCTGCTCTGGACGGAGGGCGATCGTCATGTGGTCAACTGCAGCCTGCCGCTCTTTACCATCGCACCGGAGCTGCTCGAACAGATTCTCCGCCGCGTTTCGCTGAGTGAAGCGGACAAGGAACAGATCAGGCATTACCGCGCCGGTTATCTGTCGATGGCTGAAAAACTCCTGACGGTCAGCAAGGTCACGCTTGTCCTGCCCAAGCTCAGCGAGGAACAGTTTGCCGAAACGCCGCTGAATCTGGCGCTTTCAGAGCTCTTTATCGAAACGGACGTGCCCTATCGCTACGAGGAATACCGGGCGCATCTGGAACAGACCTGCGCCTTTGCTCAGGCGTTCCCGAATCTCGCCCTGGAATTCGACGTCAAGCCGCCGTTTCGCAATATCTCCTACACCGTCGTCGCCAACCGGCACGTCATCGTTTCCAAGAATAAATATCCGGCGATCCATTTTATCATCCATCACCGCAAGATGGTGCAGGCGTTCCAGAATTTCATTCCGCCGGTGGACGATCCGAAGTAAAAAAAATAAGCGCCTAGGCGCTTATTTTTTCATGCTCATGGCGAACTGACGGGCGTTTTTGTAGTCTTCATCGGACGGCAAGCCCTTGTTGATGAAGATCCATGACGCGGCGCAGTGGAATTCCTTCTCGCTCAGCGGGATGTCCAGCTCGTCGCAGACCTTTTTCACCATGCTCCATGTCGACTTGCCGGAGCAGGACGTGCTGAAATTGACGACCTCGCCGATCTTATCCTGATTGCGTTTGAGGAAATCCTTCACTTCCTTGTCGATATTGGACGCGTACATCGCGTTGACGAGAAACAGCCGGTCGACCTTTTCCTTGAGGTCGGTCGATACCGGCACGGCTCTCTCCCCTGTCACCTTGGAGATCTGAGCGGCGAGCTTTTCGGTGTTGCCCTTCTTGGACTTTGTGTAGTAGCGGATCGCGATTTTCATAACCAAATTACCTCCTGAATATGTTGCCTTCATTATAGCATACAATAAGCGGTTTGGCTACAGTAAT
>CAMKSB010000080.1 GCA_946415335.1 uncultured Clostridia bacterium | reverse complement strand
CAAAAACTACATTTCATATTATTATTTTGCATTATAATCGTTTTCTGTAGGGGCGGACACACGGGTCCGCCCCTACAATTATTTGCTGAAAGTGTGTTGGCACTTTTTCTACAGTCAGAGACCGGCTCATCGAGCCGGTCTTTTTGTCGTCCTTTGTATTTTTTTGATCATCCGATCCATTCCAACTCGTCTGAGCGCAGCTGAGAGGTTCGCATCGCCGGCATGCAGAGGGGAATGGTTTTTCCTTTTTTGATGAACAGCGGCACTTCGTTGAGCGCTGCTTCGATGTAATGCAGACCTTTTTCAAGCGGCTGTGTTTTTACCTTCGTGCCGCTCAGGGTGACAAAGGTCATGTCCTCCGGCAGATAGACAGTCCTGCCGCCTGCGTTCTGCTCGTAAACCGGGGCGATCATGCATTCGTCTCCGAGCATCAGCTGGGTCTCGCATTCCCTTGCGAGCCTGTCGCCGGGGTAGTCGAAGGACAGCGGACGGAAGATCATTTCGTTTTGCTCGCTCGCCTCGCGGAATACGCGGTAAAGGTACGGGATCAGGCGATAGCGCACCTGAATGATATCGCGGAAATCCTCCGGGTTTTCAAAACGGTAGCATTCCTGATCGCGTGTGCCGAGAGCGGAATGGTTGCGCATCAGCGGCGTGAATACGCCGAGCGCCAGAAAACGCAGCACCAGATCTCTTGTGGCGTTCTCGTTGAAGCCGCCCAGATCGGCGCCGCAGTAGAGGAAGCCGCACATGTTCGCGGAGGGCAGCATTTTCAGGCAGAGCAGGATATGCGACCACCATGAATGGTTATCGCCGAACCAGATGCCGCTGCTGCGGTGCGCGCCGATATACGAAGCGCGCGAGAACATCAAGATCTGTTCCTTGCCGAAGGTCTTTTCAAAATATTCCCCGGCGGCTCTCGTCATACACGCGCCGTAGAGGTTGTGGACGTCCTGATGGTTGACGAGTTTGCCGTCGATTTGGTGGTAGATCGAGCTGTAGTCCTTCTGGCTGTTGGACAAGCCCATGAACACGTCCTTCAAGCCGAAGAATTTGCCGAGGTCGAGGTTTTCTCCCTTGAGCGCAGCCGCCTTGTCGAGCGCCTCCTGCAAGCCCTTTTCGGAGTAGAAGATCGCCGGCTCGTTCATGTCGTTCCAGAAGCCGTCGATGCCCATGTCGGTCAGCGCCTTGTACCGACTGCCGAACCACTCGCGCACGTCCTGCCGCAGAAAGTCCGGAAAGCCCACGATGCCCGGCCATACGCCGCCTTCAAAGTCGGCGCCGTCGGCGGTTTTGCAGAAGTAGCCCTTGTCTCTGCCTTCTTCATAGACAGCGTAGCCGTCTTCCTTCTTCACGCCGGCGTCGATGATCGGGATCAGGTGGATGCCCTGCTCCTTTTTCCGGCTGACGTAGCCTGCAAAGTCCGGGAAGGCCTCGCCGTTGATCGTAAAGTCCTTGTAGCGCTCCATGTAGTCGATGTCGAGATACACGCAGTCCAGCGGGATCTCCGCCTTGTCGTAGCCCTCGATCACCGCGTCGACCGCCGCGGCGTTGTGATAACTCCAGCGGCTCTGCTGATAGCCGAACGCCCAGAACGGCGGGATATAGCTTTGACCGATCAGACTGCGGAATTCCCTGACGATCGCCATCGGCGAATCGCCGGTGATCAGATAGAGGTCAAGGCTGTCGCCGCAGGCGGTGATCTCCGTCCGGTCAGCCTTGGTGTAGCCGATATCCCAGCGGATCCTCGCCGGAAAATCGAGGAACATGCCGGTGCATGTTTCTCCCGAATGCAGCAGAAAGGTATGCGCCGCGTAGAGAGACTGCTTGGTCTCGGTGTGGAAGGGATCGTCGCTGCAGTAGCTCTGATACACCCAGCCGCGCTTGTTGATGCCTCTGGGCGCTTCCCCCAGACCGTAAACAATGTCGTCCGGCTGCATCTCAAAGGATAACGTCACCGAACCGTTTTCGACCCGGTGGCAGACAGGCAGACGGTCAAAATCCAGTGAAGGCAAATCGCGCGTCACCGCGTCTGTTTTGATTGGTTTTCCCAGTGTAAATCGTTGTATCATGGCATCATCTCTCCTGTTGTCATATTTGATATTATTCTACAATAACGCACCGGAACTTGCAAGGATTTTCAGAGAATTTCCGAAGAAAGCAGACGAAGGAAGGTTTTTGTGTCAGCCGTCTGAAAATTCCTCTGTTTTTATTGAATTATCCATACGATTGTGGTACAATAAATAATGTATAATTATGTAAAGATAATCCTTGAAAGGGGAGAGTGCTATGTGTGGCATCTGCGGCTTTACCGGACAACCGGAAAACCGTGAGGACGTACTGAAAAGAATGACGGAGGTCATCACCCACCGCGGGCCTGATTCCGACGGCATGTTCATGGACGACACCGTGAATATGGGCTTCCGAAGGCTGTCCATCATCGACCTGGAGGCAGGTCATCAGCCGATCTACAACGAGGACAAAACGCTTGTCCTCACCTTCAACGGTGAAATCTATAACTACAAGGATCTGCGCCGCGACCTGATCCGCTGCGGTCATCACTTCACGACCGACACCGACAGCGAGGTGCTGGTTCACGGCTTTGAGGAATGGCGTGAGGACTTGCTGCCGCGTCTGCGCGGCATGTTCGCCTTCGCGATCTATAACACCGAGGACAAGTCCGTCTTTTTGGCGCGCGATTTCTTCGGCATCAAGCCCCTGCACTACACCCAGATCGAGGGAGAGTTCGTATGGGCGAGCGAGATCAAGAGTATCCTCGAGCACCCGAAGTTCGTCAAGCGCTTCAACAAGCGCGCGCTGGACACCTACCTCTCCTTCCAGTACGCCGTGCCGCCCGAGACCTTCTTTGAGGACGTGTTCTGCCTCATGCCCGGCCACTATCTCTGGTACCGCGACGGCGTTGTCGAGACGACGCGTTATTTTGAGCCGCGTTTCCAGCCGGACGAGAACATGACCGAGGAAGAGGCGGTCAACGCGATCGACAAGGTGTTTGCCGATTCCGTCAGCGCCCACAAGATCGCTGACGTCGAGGTCGGCTGCTTCCTGTCCTCCGGCGTGGATTCCAGCTACGTTTCCACCTATTTTGCCGACCAGAAGACCTTCACCGTCGGCTTTGACTTCGGAGAAAAATACAACGAGATCAGCTGGGCGCAGGCGCTGAGCGAAAAGATCGGCGTGAAGCACTACACGCATCTGATCTCCAGCGAGGAATTCTGGGACGCGGTGCCGACCGTGCAGTACTACATGGATCAGCCGCTCGCCGACCCGTCCTGTATCGCGCTGTACTTTGTCTCGCGCCTTGCCAGCCGGTATGTCAAGGTCGTCCTCTCCGGCGAGGGCGCCGACGAGCTCTTCGGCGGCTATACCTGCTACAACGATCCGCGCGTGTTCCGCTTGTACCAGAAGATCGTGCCGCATTTTCTGCGCAAGGCGATCCGCGCCGTCTGCCGCAAGCTGCCGGACATCAAGGGCAGGGATTATCTGATCCGCGCCTGCGATTCTCTGGAGGAACGCTATATCGGCAACGCCTATATGTACGATCTGCGCGAAAAACGCGCGATCCTCAAGGATCCGTCCATTGCGACGGAGCCCTTTACCCACTCCAAAAAATACTACTACCGCTGCCGCCGTCTCGACGACGTGACAAAGATGCAGTATCTCGATATCAACATGTGGATGGTCGGCGATATCCTGCTCAAAGCCGACCGCATGAGCATGGCGAATTCGCTGGAGCTGCGCGTGCCTTTCCTCGACAAAGAGGTGTTCAAGGTCGCTTCGAAACTGCCGTCCGAACTGCGTGTCAACAAGCAGAACACCAAGTACGCTATGCGCAAGGCTGCTGCCCGTCATCTTCCCGAGGAGACCGCCGAGAAGGAAAAGCTCGGCTTCCCGGTGCCGACAAGGGTTTGGCTGCGCGACGAGAAATTCTACAATATCGTCCGCAGGAAGTTCCAGGGCGAGACCGCGCAGAAGTTCTTCAATACCGAAGCGCTGGTGAGCTGGCTCGACGAGCACTACAGCGGCAAGGAGGACAACAGCCGCCGCGTCTGGACGGTCTATGTGTTCCTTGTCTGGTACGACATCTACTTTGATGAGAAGAATCCCAAGGTCGAAAAGCCCGTCAATCACCTCGAGGAGCTGCAGGCAGTCGCCGAAGCGCGCCGCGAGAAGCAGATCGACGCGCCCGGCGAGGTCATCATGGCAGCCGCCGAGGAGATCGACGAGGAATATGACGCGCCCAATTTCGGCGTGGATAAAAGCCCGGAACAGCCAGCCGCCGAGGAAACCTTTGACGACGGCAACATGCCTGCTCTGGTAGAGAACGAAGAAGAACCGGTTGCGGCAGAACAGCCGCCTGCCGAGGAATACGTCGACATCCAGAATCCGGACAGCGAAGAGACCTATCCGCAGCCGCCGCGTCCGCTGACGCCTCAGGAGGAAATGCAGCACGCGCTCGACAGCATCGAGAAGCGCTCCAAGTACCTCGACGAGCCGAACGTTATCTCCGACGAAGCGGTGGATGATATCGTCAGCCAGATCTCCTTCTTCAACGACGAAGATTAATCACTCACAAATACCCGCAGAAGCTCCCTCACCTTCGGATATTCCTTTGGAAGTTCCGACAGCGGCAGGGGGTTTTCTCCAAGCCCCATTTCAACGGTATAGCCGCAGCGGTGAAAGCATTGGATGAACCAGTCCTTGAAACCGCCGCCGGTGGCGATCGGTTCCGGACAGGCGACCTTGTAGCCGCTGACCGCCGCCATTTTGTCGGCAAGCGTCCGGCAGCAGGGCGGCGTGTGCTCGCCGAAATCCCAGTAGATCTCACGCCCCTGACTGTGCAGCGCCAGCACGCGCTCAAAGCGCACACGGCGGCACAACCGGCTCAGCGCCTGCGTTTCCGGTTCGCTTTCCGGAAAGGCGCCGCCATAGCGCGTACAGGACGGGCGGTCAATGCCCATGGCGCGTTCCCGCCTATGCACCTGTTCCCAGTCTGCGTCAAAATTGTGGTTGATATCCACGCCGCGCGCGTTTGCCTGCCATTTGTTTTTGTCAGGACAGATCTGCCGCACGCATTCCCGGCGTTTTCCGGCGCTTTCGCAGCCGTGCAGGGCGATCTCCGTGCCGTCGGGGTTGACGCAGGGAACGAACCAGACTTCATTTTGAGGCGCTTCGGCGTATTCCAAGGCGAATTCCAGCGCCGTCAGCACGGTGAGATATTCCGTGCCGTGAAATCCGGCGGCGATCAGTACACGCGGCTCGCCGCAGCCGATCCGCAGCGCTTCGATCGGGCGGCGGCAAATACTCCTGCCGATATACCGGCGCTCAGCCGGAGAAAAGCGCCGCAAAAATGCTTCCCGATTTTGAAAATCGGGCAAAAAGAGAGCTTCCATAAATCGACTCCTATTGGTGACATGATGAATTTGACAGAAACGACATTAAACAGCAAAGAAATTTTCGACGGCAAGGTGCTCCACATGTTCCACGACGAGGTGGCGCTGCCAGACGGCGGTCACGCCCTGCGCGAGATTGTCCGGCATCCGGGCGGCGTGTGCATCGCCGCGCTCGACAAGGACGACAACCTCTGCTTCGTGCGGCAGTTCCGCTATCCCTATAAGGAGGTCGTGCTCGAACTGCCTGCCGGCAAGCTGGAAAAAGGCTCCACGCCGCTCGAAAACGGCAAGCGCGAACTGATGGAGGAAACCGGCGCCGTCGGCTATTCGTATATCTCGCTCGGTCAGGTCTATCCTTCTCCGGGCTACACGGATGAGATCATCCACCTCTACGCCTGCCGGATACAGGCGGTCGGCGACAGCTGTCCCGACGAGGACGAGTTCCTCACGGTGGAGAGAATTCCGCTCAACAAGGCGGTGGAGATGGTGCTCAACAACCAACTCCCCGACGCCAAAACCCAGATCGCCGTCCTCAAAACCAAACTCCTGCTCGACAGCGGGAAGATATAAGGAAGTTATTAGTTGTTAGTTATCAGTTGGAAAAGACGGTGTTTATTTCAACGCCGCTTCCGAGTGATTGCCGATAACGAATAACTGATAACTGATAACTGATAACTGCGCCGCAAGGCGCAACTAACATATACTATGCTCACATCAACCGTTCTATCACCACAACAACAGCATACAGCCGTGGCGCTCGGCTTTTTTGACGGCGTTCACAGAGGGCACCGCAGGGTGCTCTCGCTTTGCGCTGCCCAAAAAGCGCAGGGACTCATGCCGGTCTGCCTGACCTTCTCGGAAAGTCCCCGCGCAGTGATGAACGGCGGCGAATTCTTCTACCTGATGACGCGCCGCGACAAGGTGAAGGTGCTGGAGGGCATCGGCATGGAACAGGTCATCTTCGCGGATTTCCGCGCGATCATGCACCTCTCGCCGGAGGAATTCTTTCACGAGATCTTGGTGAAAAAGCTCCGTGCCAAGGCGCTTTTCTGCGGCTTCAACTACCATTTCGGCAAGAACGCCGAAGGCGATTCCGCGCTTTTGCAGCGGCTCTGCGACGAATCGGGCATTGCGCTGACGGTCGTGCCGCCGGAGAAAAACGAAGGCGAGGTCGTCTGCTCCACCTTTATCCGCGGACTGATCGCCGACGGCGAGGTCGAACGCGCCAATGAACTTTTAGGCGCGCGGTTCGGCTTTTCGGCTGAGATCACCCACGGCAGACGGCTCGGCAGAGAGCTCGGCACGCCGACGCTCAACATGCCGCTTGAAATTGATCTGGTCGTGCCGAAATTCGGCGTATACGCCTCGCTTGTCACCCTCGAAAGCGGCGAGCGCTTCGGCGGCGTGACGAATGTCGGCGTCAAGCCCACCGTCGGCGGCACCGTTCCCCTGTGGGAGACCTGGATGCCGGATTATCACGGCGGCGAGATCTACGGACAGACCGCCGACGTGCGCCTGCTGAAATTCCTCCGTCCGGAACAGAAATTTGACAGTCTCGCCGATCTGCGCGACGCGATCCTGCGCGACGGCGAA
>CAMKSB010000079.1 GCA_946415335.1 uncultured Clostridia bacterium | reverse complement strand
CGTCTGGCGGCTGCCGGCGCCATCAAGCCGGGCGACAAGCTGCCGCCGGTGCGTATCGTCGCGGAAAACCTGGGTATCAACCCGAATACCGCGGCAAAGGCGTACCGCCAGCTGGAGGCCGACGGCTACATCTACTCGTCCGTGGGCAGGGGTTCCTTCCTGACCGACAAGCTGGGCGAGGATTCCGCGCAGCGAAAGCAGGCGGCGGAAGCGTTTTTCAAGGCGGCGCAGGAAGCCGTCAAATGCGGCGTGACAAAGGGCGAACTGCAAATGCTGCTCAACGACGCGATCAAATAGAGCGAAGGAGGTAATCTCTTGTTAGAAATCAAAGGACTGACCAAGCGCTTTGACAAGGTGGTCGCGGTCGATCATCTCAATCTGCAGATCGACCGGGGCGCTGTGATGGGACTGGTCGGCAGCAACGGCTCCGGAAAGTCGACGCTGCTGCGTATGCTCGCCGGCGTGTTCCGCGGCGAGGAAGGCGAAATCTTCCTCGACGGTATGCCGCTGTTTGACAATCCGGCGGCAAAGGGCAAATGTTTTTTCATTCCGGATTTTCCGTTTTTCTACAATAACAGCACGATCGAAAACACGGCGGTGCTCTACCGCGAGCTCTACCCGAATTGGAGCGACGCGGCGTATCAGCGCTACTGTACCGTGTTCCCGATCGATCCGAAGGACAGGATCATCAACATGTCCAAGGGCATGCAGCGTCAGGCGGCGCTGATCTTAGCGCTTTCCACCTGTCCGCAATACTTATTCCTCGACGAGATCTTTGACGGACTCGACCCGGTGGTACGCCATCTGCTCAAAAGGATCCTGATCGAGCACGTCGCGGAGCATCATCTGACGGTGATCATTGCGTCTCATAACCTCCGCGAACTGGAGGATCTGTGCGACAGGATCTGCCTGATGCACCGGGGCAAGGTGCTGATGGAACGCGACCTCGACTCCCTGCGGATGGATTACCGCAAGGTACAGGTGGCGTTTCGGGAAATACCCAACGTGCCGAATCTCTTTGCCGGGATACCCGTGGTCAGCGTGTGGCGCAACGGCAATGTATTCAACGTGACGATCCGCGGAGACGAGAGCAGCTTTATGCCGGCGCTGGAAGCGCTGCAGCCTGCCTATATCTCCGCCATGCCGCTCACGCTGGAGGAAATCTTTATCAGTGAAATGGGGGCTGCAGGCTATGACACAAACAGTATCCTTTAAAGACAAGCTCCGCCACGCCTTTACCGTGTTCAAATGGGAACTGCGCAACTGCACCGGCTCGCTCATCGTCTTCGCGATCCTCGCCGGTGTTGCCACGACCATCATCCTGACGCTGGCGCTTACCGTCGGTATTGCCGACGCGATGAATGACGACGGAAGCATGGATTTTGAGACGGTACAGAATGCCGTCAGGATCTTCCAGATGATCGCAAGCTATGCGGTGTTCTACATCAACGCCGTCTTTACGATCATCTACACCATCAAAATCTATTCCTATCTGCATGACAAGCGAAAAGCGGATATGTACGGCGCGCTGCCCATCAGCCGGCGCACCTTCTTCGTCGCCAAGACGATCTCGGCGTATCTGCTCAGCATCGTGCCGACCTACTTCTTCCTCGGCATTATCGCCGTGATCTCCGTCGCCTTCGGACAGCCGCTGGTCACGGAAGTCACCGCACTTTATCTCAACCTGCTGCTCGGCGCCATCGCGTGTATCTCCTTCTACGCCCTGCTCGCCGTCTGCTGCGGCACTACGCCGAACACGGTGCTCTCCTTCATCGCGGTCAACCTCGCCTATCCGATCGCCGCGCTGTTCATCAAGGGCACGATCAAGGCGTTTTTCATCGGTCTGCCGGCGTCGCGCTACAACGAGTCCTTCATCATGAAGGCGCTCAATCCGCTGGCTGCCTACATCGGCGGCAACGTCGTCTACTGGATCCTCTTTACCGCCGCGTGCCTCGCGCTGGGTATCTGGCTGGTCAAAAAAAGAAAGGCGGAATGCGCGCAGACGTCTTTCGCTTACTATTTGCCGGTCTATATCGTCAAGCTGCTCGTCGCGTTCATCATCGGCATGTTCCTCGGTGTGCTGTTCGCCTCCCTCAACGTGTTCGGTATGCCGTTTCTCGCCTTCATCTTCGGTTTCTCCCTCGGCAGCATGCCGGCGTATGTGATCGCGCACCTGATTTTCTACAAGGAGATCCGCAGCATTCCTCAAACGCTGATCGCCTTTGGCGGTATGTGCGTCGTTGTCGTCGCGCTGATGGGCGTATGCCACTTTGACGTGACCGGATACAGCCGCTATGTGCCAAAGACCGAGGAGATCGCCTCCGCCGGATTTATCGATTTGGAAAACTGCTATCAGGCAGGCTCCGAGAGCGTCTATACGCTGGCGGACATGGCGGCGAACGATTTTGAAAAGCCGGAGCAGGTCGACAAGATCACCGCCTATCACCGTTCGGTCATCGAAGTATATAACCAAAAAGATTCCAACCGCTACGCCAATATCTGGGGGAACATGTTACTCAGCAACTTTCCGCTTGACTGGTCGAACGACGGAACGATCGTGTCCTATCAGCTCAAAAGCGGCAGAAAGATCATGCGCTATTACGACCCGCACTTTACCCTGTTCTCTACCTACTCGAACAGCGCAGCCGAATCTCTTGAACCGACGGAACTGCTGGATTCCGAGACGTATTTCGCCAACTACAGCGCCTTTATGCAGTCGCCGTCGGGCAATGTGACGGACATGACGCTGCTCATCAAAAACAAAAACGGAAGGCCGTTGCGGATCGCGGAGAACGTCCTCGTCGGCGACGCACAGGCGGCGGCTGACCGCGAGACCTTACTGAACGCCATCCGCGCGGACGTCAGCGCCCGTCCGGAGACGGAACGCGCGGCTTCGTCCGGCACTGTCACGATCGCCTACACACGTCAAAAGCCTCATTCCGACAATTCGCTTTTTAACGCGGTGTTCTCGACGATCTTCTACTACGACGACACCACCGACAGCTGCGAAGTGTATCCGAACGACAAGCGTTTCAAGGAAGCGCTTGTCCAGATCGGCATTTTCAACAGCGACGGTACCTACAACGAAAACAACCGATACACCAAGTAAGCAGTTGCACGATCCGGCGTTTTGTGCTACAATAGATGGGCAAAGGAGTTGTGCGACATGAAACAATGTGAATACTGCGGCAAGAATATCTCTTATCACGATCAATACTGTTCGGATGAGTGCCAGATCGCGGCAAATCAATATTACAGTAAAACCGAAAAATTTGCGAAGCCCTTTATGGTCGTGAACACCGTCTGCGTGTTCGGCATTCCGGTCGGCATCTTCCTGATGTCCGTTCAGCGCATGATCGGCGCCTCGGTCGCGGCGACAAGCTGCGTAGTGCTGGGGATCATGCTGCTGTTCTTTCCGTTCGCGACGGACGGCATGATCCGCAAATTCAAGATCGGCAAGGCGACGCGCGTCACGCGGATCATCGGTATCTGCACCATCGCGCTCGGCTTCGCGGTAGCCGGACTGGCGTTTTTCCTTCGCTGATTTTGCATAAAGTTCTTTTCTCTGCGCATACTAATCACACGGCAGACTGCCGTAAAAGGAGGAAAGAACATGCTCGACAGAATCGCGCTTGCCCTGCTGATCATCGGCGGCCTCAACTGGGGCAGCATCGGTATTTTTCAGTTTGACCTCGTCGGCTTTATCGGCGGCGGTCAGTCCGGCGTGGTAAGCAGAATTATCTATATTCTTGTGGCGCTCGCGGGTATTTGGTGTATCACCTTGTTTTTCCGCGACCCCAAGACGACCTTTCTCGAAGAACCCAAGCACCAGACATCATAAAAAAGCAGGGCGTACCAAAACCGGTGCGCCCTGTATTTTTGCTTGACCGCGTGAGCAAAACCTCTTATAATAAAAGAAAAGGAGGTATGCGCGATGGCAACCATTGAACAACTGCAAACGATTATCGACAACAGCAAAAAAGTCGTCTTTTTCGGCGGCGCCGGTGTGAGCACGGAGAGCGGTATCCCGGATTTCCGCAGCGTGGACGGTCTGTACAACCAGAAGTACGACTATCCGCCGGAAATGATCCTCAGCCACACCTTTTTCGAGAAGCATACCGCGGAGTTCTACCGCTTCTACCGCGACAAGATGGTCTTTCTGGACAAAAAGCCCAACAAGGCGCATCTGTGGCTGGCGGAGCTGGAAAAAGCCGGAAAGCTCACCGCGGTCGTCACCCAGAACATCGACGGTCTGCACCAGGCAGCCGGAAGCAAGTGCGTCTATGAGCTGCACGGCAGCGTATTGCGCAACTTCTGCCGGAACTGCCGCAAATTCTACCCCATCGAATTCATCAAGAACAGCGAGGGCGTTCCTCACTGCGACTGCGGCGGCGTGATCAAGCCCGACGTGGTGCTCTATGAGGAAGGACTGGACGACAGCACCGTTTTCGGCGCGTTGAACGCGATCCAGACAGCCGACACCCTGATCATCGCCGGCACCAGCCTGACGGTCTATCCGGCGGCAGGCTTTATCCGCTATTTCAGAGGCGATAACACCATCCTGATCAACCGCGACGAAACACCCTTTGACGACCGGGCGACCTTGGTGTTCCACGAGAAGGTCGGCGAACTGTTGAGTCAAATAAAGATTAACTAATCGATATTATTTTTGACTTTGTGTAAAATATACTTGACATTTCATAGGAAGCGTGCTATATTATTCTCACAGGATAAACTTCAAAGGAGGGTTATTCATGAGTGAGAAATTTATCAACACGCTTCCTTTTGTCATCGCCGGTCTCGCGGTGCTGGCGCTGGTGTTCTTCCGTGCCAAAAAGCAGGAAAAGCGCTACGACGAGCGTCAGCTGCTCGCGCGCAACGCGGCTTTCAAAACCGCCTTTTTCACGCTGGCGGGCTACTGCGTTGTCTGCGCCTTTCTGAATATGCTCGGCGTCAACTGGGCGCTGACCGCCACGCAGATGTTTCTCGGCGCGATCCTCTCGATCGGCGTGTTCGCCTGTCTCTGTCTGTACAGGGACGCGTTTTTTGACTTCGCCAAAAAGAATCAAAAGCTGTATATCTTTGAGATGATGGCGTTCAGCGTGATTCAGGTTATCGGCGGCGTCGGTATGCTGCACGGTCAGCCGATATGGGGCGAGGAGGGTCTCTCCTTCGTTTCGATCGTTTTTGCCACAGCGCTGTGCTTCTTTGCTGTCGGCGTCACGGCGGCGATCAAAACCTACACCGACGCGCGGCAGGAGGACTGAATGAAGAATCTGAAGCTGAAAAGCGCCCGTGCCGCGATGGACTTGTCACAGCAGCAACTTGCCGAAAAGGTCGGCGTGAGCCGCCAGACCATCAGCGCCATCGAAAAAGGCGATTACAATCCCACCGTTAATCTCTGCATCGCGATATGCAAGGCGCTCGGCAAAACGCTTGACGAGCTGTTCTGGGAGGAATAATCGCCGATATTCATACAAAGATAACAAGAGGGTTCAGCCACGACTGAACCCTCTTTTTTTAGAGTTTTGTTACGTTGTAATTTTTGGTATCGAGATAGGTACACGCCTTCTCCGCGTCGGCAATGGTTTTTCCTTCGCTTCCTTTGGAAGCTTCGCCTTCGTAAACCAGCTTGCCGTCCGTGAAATAGCCCTTGGCGGTCATCACGAGCGTTCCGTAATCCTTGAGCTTATCGTTTTGATAAGTGACCACCAGATAAGCGGGATCGGCTTTTGTTTTGCCGGTAACGTAGTAAATGTTGCTGACGGTGATCTTCTCAACATTCTTTGTATCCTTGAACAGCTTGTCGACATTCTCGGTTACGTAAGTTTTGATGGCTGCCACATTTTTCTTGGCGGTATCGGCGTTCAGTTCGTCGGGAACCACGACGGTGTAGTAGAACGGCTCGCCGGTCAGCTCAAGACCGCCTCCTTCCGCAAAGATGTTGAAATCACTGTACTGAACCTTCACGTTGTCGCCTGCCTTGACTTCGTCCGGCAGGTCAAACGCTACGATGGTCATCTCGCTGTCGCCTCGGCTGACCTCTACGAGGTTGCCAAAGGATTCATTGCTGACGGTCACGTCTCCGATCGTCGCGTTGAAGGGCTGAATGCCGATCCTGTATTTCTTCTGGTCGTCCTGTTTGGCGGCGATGAGGTTGTTCTGTTTGAGGTAAGAGAGAATATCGAGTTTGGTGACAGCCTTGATTGCAATGTCACTCTCTTTTGCCGCGTCGGCAACTCTCATTTCCTTTTTGATGTCCTTACAGATCAGCTTAACGCCGAGCTCCTTGCCCGCGTAATCCTGTATCTCCTGGCGGCTATACAACAGCGAATCCCAGCTGGTGGTGACGGTGAGCACGGAATTCTTTTTCAAGCCTTCAAAATAGGCGCAGCCTAAGCCGTAATCCGTGTTCGCTTTATTGCCCTTTTCCTCGTAGTTGACGGTCATGTTCAAGAGGATCTCATCCAAGATATACTCCTTGTCATCATTGTTGAGTATATTCGGATAATCCGCCCGTATCTTTTCGATATCGACCGAGATCTCGCCCGCGATGTTTCCGTCATAAATGATACCCGTATCATAGTCATATAACGTCATCGTCAGATACTTGGACGGGTCAAAGGTAGGTCGAAGCGCCGGAATGATCACCGTAAAGAGCAGCACCAAAAACAGCGCGACCGCTGCGACGCCGATACAGGAGAACAAAACCGCCCTCTTTGCGCCCTTGGATAAGGGCTTTTTGGGGGCAGGCGGAACCGGCTGCGGATAGACCGGAGGCTGCTGAACAGGCGGATATGGTGTCGGAACCTGCTGAACCGGCTGAGCTTCGACCGGAGCCTGTTCTTCGGGCTGAACTTCGACCGGAGCCTGTTCTTTGGGCTGAGATTCGACCGGAGCCTGTTCTTCGGGCTGAGATTCCGCCGGAGCCGGTTGTTCGGGCTGAGTCTCTGCCGGAGCCGGCTGTTCGGGCTGAGGTCTGACCGGAGCGCCGCATTTCATGC
>CAMKSB010000078.1 GCA_946415335.1 uncultured Clostridia bacterium | reverse complement strand
ACAATCTGCGCAGAAATGCACTAATTTTCTGAATTTTTTTCAGCATAATAATATCAGGGAACCTCTAACAATTCCCTGCCGCGCATATGCACGAAATCTTCACGGCATAATCATGCCAAAATGCCTTGATATACGCCAGTATACCTGCGATATTTTGACATGATTCTGCCATAAATCTTCCGCGCTTCTGCACGACATTGAATTATCAGAGATTCCCATATCGGAGTGTGCTTATGTCCCAATCTTATTTTTTCGCCATGCTTTCGCGCATGAAATACATCAACCGCTGGGGTCTGATGAACAACACGCGCTACGAGAATATCAGCGAGCACAGCCAGCAGGTGGCGGTGCTGGCGCATTGTCTGGTGCTCATCCACAACAAGCGCTTCGGCGGCAATCTTGACCCGGAACGCGCCGCGCTGCTGGCGATCTTTCACGACGCGACCGAGATCATCACCGGCGACATGCCCACGCCCGTCAAGTACGCCAACCGCGGCATCCGCGACATCTACAGGGAGATCGAGGACAAGGCGGCTGACCGTCTGGTTTCGATGTTGCCGGAGGATTTTCAGGAGGACTATTCCCAAGCGCTCAAGCAGAACGCAAGCGGCGACGACGCGCTGCGCCCGTTCGTCAAGGCGGCGGACAGGTTCTCGGCGCTGATCAAGTGCATCGAGGAAATGCGCATGGGCAACGATGAATTCCGCAGCGCCAGAGATTCGATCGCGCAGAGCATCCGCGAAATGCACCTGCCCGAAGCCGAGGTTTTCCAGTCCGAATTCCTCCCCGCCTTTTCCCTCCCTCTCGACGAATTGCAGTAGTTCTGTCATACGTTTTTGTGTTGAAGAATCCTATCCGTAGGGGCGACCATTGGTCGCCCGAGACAGGGAACACGTCTTTTCCAATCAACCATCGGTAAAATCGGTCAGCGCGGTTTGACGGGCGTGCAATGCACGCCCCTACGATCTGTGTCAAACCTACTTTCGTATAGCCGGGAGACCACGAGGGTCTCCCCTACAGGTTCTATTATAAAGGAATATCAAACCTTACCGTAGGGGACGGCATCCCTGACGTCCCGAATAGCCTGACGTTTGGTGCAGCGGGACGTGTAGGAACCCGTCCCCTACAGAAAAATATTATCAATACAGCAGCGTTCGGTAGGGGCGACCATTGGTCGCCCGAGACAGGGAACACGTCTTTTCCAATCCTATATCGGGTTCATCGGTCAGCGCGGTTTGCCGAAAAAGTTACGTTTGTCTTTTTATGACGGTAAAATCTTATGCTGACGCAAGAAAGGCTCCTTTAGTAAAGGAGCTGTCGCGCCGCTGTGCGGCGTGACTGAGGATTTATTCGCACCGATTCTTCCGAACATGCCGCGGTGATTAAGGACAGCGCGGTGCAGGGAATCCTCCGTCACGGCACCTTGTGCCGTGCCACCTCCCTTGCTAAGGGAGGCTTTCACTTTGTCAAACCTTTCCTTTCTTACTGACTTCCGTATACGATCGTCAAACGTATGCCGGGAGACCGCGAGGGTCTCCCCTACAGATCCACTAACCACTTGCCACTTACCACTTACCACTTACCACTTACCACTGCGCCGCAGGCGCAACTAACAACTGACAACTATCAACTCACTACCCCCTTCTATTGACACTTTTCGTCAAAAGAACACACAAACTTCACGCAAATTTCGGCAAGCGGTATTATTATATTTCGTATATAGAATTATCAAAAAGAATTATTATGTTATAATTTTAAAATGAGTAAAAATCCTGACATAGGAGGAGTTATATGGCGAACAAAGAAAACGTCGTTGACATAAGCTCAAACACCCAGGTTTTCAAGATTTACAATAAAAAAGGTAAAGCGAGACGTATCGTCTGCCTTGTCCTGTCTATTCTGTTTCTCTTGGGCGGCAGCGGTCTGATCTATTATTACACCGTGCTCAACTCCATGAACTTCGTGGACATCTCCGAGCCGGCGAACAAACCGAACAACACCGGCGCAACCACCGCCACCATCGGAGAGCTATCCGGAAGCGGTACCCAGCTGACCATCGGCGACGGACAGCTGCTTCAGGACAGCAAGGTGCTCAACGTCATGCTGTTCGGCGAGGACAACAAGGGCGAGGACAACCACGGCAGAACCGATACCATGATCCTGATGTCGGTGGACAACCGCCACAAGAAGCTCAAACTCACCTCTTTTCAGCGCGACACCTATGTGTATATCCCCGGCTACGGCAACGATAAGATCAACGCCGCCTACACCATCGGCGGTCCGAAGCTGACGATCCAGACGATCGAAGCCAACTTCGGTATCAAGATCGACCGTTACGCCGTCGTCGACTTTGACAGCTTTATCAAGATCATCGACACCCTCGGCGGCATCGACATGGAGGTCACCAAGGACGAGATCGAATATATCAACTATCAGATGTACAAAAACGGTCAGGCGGAGGAATGGTCGACCATCAAGGATCCCGCCGGCGTCGTTCATCTCAACGGTCAGGAAGCGCTCTGGTACGCGCGTAACAGAGGTCTGACCAAGGGCGAGGACGGCAACGAGATCGGCATTTCCGGCGACGACTGGGACAGAACCTCCCGTCAGCGCAAGCTGATCGAAAAGGTGTTCAACGACATGAAGAGCGCCGATCTGACGCAGATCATTTCGATCGTCAGTTCCGTCGGCCCCATGATCACCACGAACCTCAAAAAGGACGAGATCACCGCGCTGGTATCACATGCGCCGACTTACCTCAGCTATGAGGTGGTTCAGAATTACGTTCCGGCAGAAGGTCTGTGGGCGTACAACAACCCGTCCGACGAAAGCTGGGAGATCGCCGGTTCCTGCATCATCATCGCGGATATGGACGCACAGCGCATGGCGCTCGCCAAGTTCATCTACGAGGACGCCCTGTCGGTCGAGCAAACCACCACCAAAAAACCATGATCAACGACAAAAGCCCGGTCTGACCGGGCTTTTTTGTTTGTCGAAAAAATATTTTTCATATTTTTATTTAGTATTTAATAGTTTTTTCGTAGGGGCGGACCCATGTGTCCGCCCGCGGGAAATTGTCAACTTTTTACACAAAACCGACATTCCATTAATCATAAACGTTTCGGGCGGACACACGGGTCCGCCCCTACAATTATCCAAAAGCGCAAACGTATGCCGGGAGACCACGAGGGTCTCCCCTACAGGTTCTATCCTACGTTTCCTTGTCCCTGTCATACGGATAGTTTTTCGAAAAACCGAACCACCGACAACATCAATAATTTTCTGTAATGTTGTTGACATATTTTGAGAATTGTGCTAAACTGAAATGGCAGAGGTATCTGTAATCAACACAACTCCAAGGAGGTCCGGAACATGGGAAAATTCGTCATTAAGGCAACCGCCAACGGCGGCTTCAAGTTTGATTTGAAGGCAGGCAACGGCGAGGTCATCGCGTCCTCGCAGATCTATAAATCCGAAGCGTCCTGCCGCGCCGGCATTGAGAGCGTCAGAACCAACGCCCTCGCTGCGGTGGAGGATCAGACGGTTGAAAACTTTGAGGTCAAAAAGCACCCCAAGTATGAGATGTACACCGATAAGGCCGGCGAGATCCGCTTCCGTCTGAAAGCGAAGAACGGCGAGATCATCGCGACCTCCGAGGGATACAAGAAGAAAGCAAGCGCCCTGAACGGCATTGAGAGCGTCGGCAAGAACGCTCCCGACGCCAAGGTTGAAATGCCCGACGCAGAATAAAGAAACAACAAAGGCAGGCTCGTGTGAGCCTGCCTGTTATTTTGATTATTTCGCTGTTACCTCGGTGGTATGGCGGTCTTTCAGGTATGCCAACTCCGGCAAGACGTTACACCAATCAATGAAAAGCGGTCGGAAACCCGTTTCCGGATCCGCATTCTTTTCTAAAAATTGTGATACTACCAATTCAAAATACACATACGCCGTACCGGACGCGCCGTCTATGACATCAAAGGTGAATGTGGTATAGACCGTCGGACTGCCGTCTTCCTCGTCCATATAGTATCCGTAGATATTTGACGCGTTTCCAATGATATAGCCTGCCTCCGTTTTTTCGGGCGTAGCATTCACAACAGAGCCGCCCATGCACATCGGGAACATTTGCTTGTTGGAAGCTTCATCAAAGTGCAGCTTTGTATGGTCAAAGAGTAAGTTCCACTGGGTGTTTATCATCTGATATTCCGAGATGTTGACCTTAAAGGTCACGGTCACCTGCTTTTTGTCCGCCGAGAACGTCCGGGTGACCGCCGGGAAGAGGTTGGAACCGACCTTCACCCTCAGACCTTCCGCAGGTTCGTCATCCAGATACGCCATGCCGGTTTTGCCGGCTTTGTCGTTTTCTCCGGCGCTGTAAAGCTGCACCATCGTCGCGTCGGTCACGTCTACGCGGCCGTCATCGTTGACGTCGGCAAGCCGGAGCGGCATGCCGGTCAGCACATTGGCGGCGGATTGGGGAGAAATATGGAGCTGGATCCTGGTAGCGTCCGACACGTCTACGACGCGGCTGCCGTCGGTATCACCGATAAAGCCGTCGGGGATCATGTCATCCATCTCCTTAGAATAGTGTGTCTGGAGCTCGACCGGCTCAGCAAAAACCGTCGGCACAGCCGTCGCGCTGAACAGCGCGGCGACAGACATGATGGCTGCCGCAGCCTTGCGGATAATATGTTTTTTCATAATCATCAGTCCTTTATCTAGTATTATAATATATATATATATTATATCATGTCTATTATCAAATAGCAAGAACTATTCCCGAAATCACTGTTTTGATTCCCCACGGGAACAATCGCCGTTATTTTGCACAGTTTTTAATATGTTCTTTTGTGCGATATAGATAAGTTTTGATTTTTAATTTCCGCAGCGGAATATTATGACCGAAACCGCCGCCGGACATGAAGTCTGTTTTTTGCAGTTTAAACGAAGATGACCGGGTTCCGAAAAAATGTTGCACAAAAACCTTGACTTTCTTTTGTGCACGTTGTATAATGCATATCGTTGACAACACACATGAGCGCAAACATTAATCAGCGCTCAACACAAAAGTCAAAATTCATTATAAAGGAGTAATCCCACATGACTAAGACATCTACTGCGAAGAAAGTAATTTCCATTGTTACCGTACTGAGCATTCTCGTATGCGCATTCAGCGCTTTCGCCGGAACCGCCGGCGCAGCAACCGATAAGGTTTCCATGTACTACACCGAAACCTACTTCTGCAAGTACGGCAGCACCGGCACCTATGTGTATGTCCAGACCAAGGACAACGCTCAGAAGCAGGAAGTAACCGTTCACTACAACTACCTCAAGGGTCACGAGTGGAACGACGCGAAGGCTGAGTACGTCAAGACGCTCAGCGACGGTTCCAAGCTCTGGAAGGCTTACATCTCCAGCTACAACACTGAGTACGCGATCAAGTATGTCGGCGACGGCAACACCATCTGGGACAACAACAACGGCAAGAACTACACCACCGAGAAGCTCGGTACTGCTCCCATCACCGTCAACAGAACCGGCTATCCCTACATGCCCGCTTACAAGGTATCCGCTACCCTGCAGAACTACGCTTATGAGAAGGACGTTAAGGTCAGATACACCACCGACGGCTGGAAGAGCTTCAAGGACGTAGCCCTCAACTATGAGGAGACCAACAGCAACGGCACTGAGAACTGGGGCGTTACCATCGCAGCCGGCAACAGCTACGGCTACAACCCCGACTTCCAGTACTGCGTATACTACAATGTAAACGGTCAGACCTTCTGGGCTAACAACTTCGACGCTAACTACGACGCCAGCTTCAGAATTTATCCTTAATCGGAAAACCATCTTTCATAATGAGCAAGCCAACCGCTTCGGCGGCTGGCTTGTTTTTTTGTCGGCAGATCGCTACGGACGTTCCTGTATGATCTGCTCGACGTAGGCAAGCACCTCGTTTGCCACCATGCGGCGGTAGGGCTGTTCCTTGTCGACGATCCCGTCGTATACCGGCGCGAGACCGTTCTTTTCGGCTAAGCGGTTGAGCATACTCACGCTGCCGAGAACGGAATTATGATGCATCGTTCGGTTTCTGTCCATTTCGGTGATACGGCTGCGGAATTCGTCAGCGTCGACCGCCTTGGCGTAGAGCTTTCTCCACAGTTCCATTTTGACGATCGCAGCGTGGTATTCCTCAAAAGAGAGAAAACAGCGCTCCATCGCAGCAAGCACCTTCGGTTCGTCACGGTAGATCTCGATCAATCGTCTGATCGTTTCTTCACACAGCATGTTAAGGCTCCTTTCTGCCGTCTGTTTTGAAAAGCGGAATTGTATCGTACCACATTTTTTGAAAAAAGTCCAGAAAAATTTTTGATTTTTTCAAAAAAGTCTGTTTTTTGTCATGATCTTGTCATAGTCGGTCTGCTATACTATAGTCACAGTCAAGGAGATAAACGACTGAAACCTAAAATCAAAATGAAAAGGAGAAACGACCATGAAACACAGATACACGATCGAAAACATTGAAAATATGAGAAACGAGGAGATGAACAAGATGAACAAGAGAGAAAAGACCCGCAAGAGGATCACCGTATTCGTTACCGGACTTTGCCTGGTGGCCGCGGCAGCCAGCGTGACCGCCTTCGGCTTTACGCTGAACAATGTGCTCAAGAACAATGCGCAGACTCAGCGTCCTGCCGTGACCGCCAAGCTGAGCGAGAATCAGCAGGCAACACAGAACGCGGCGACCATCGCGGCTACCCAGCCCGCGACGACAGCACCGGCCACGACCGCAGCGGCTACGCAGACCGCAACCGCAAAAGCGGCTCCCGGCGTTCATCACAGCGGCGCAAAATGGGACGGCAAAGGCACTCCCCTGCACGTATTCACCACCGGCAAGACCTCCTACGGCTACGACTGGCGCTATCAGGGCGGCGGCGGACTGGTCGACCTCGGATGCGACTACACCTTCGCGAACAACACCTATGATTTCAGCCTGATCGGCAAGGCGCCCGGCAAGTCCAGCATGACGATCTACTACAACACCGCCGACAAGACGCAGGCTTCCGTCACCGTCAACTTCACCGT
>CAMKSB010000077.1 GCA_946415335.1 uncultured Clostridia bacterium | reverse complement strand
TTCAACTCCGATCCGCAGGCGGACGAAGGCAGGGATGAGATCGCCGAGATACCGGCATTGGAGCCCTCGACCGATCATGCGCCGACTGCCGCCGACCCGGGCATGGGCTATATTTTTGAACACACAAGAGGGCGCAAGTGTCTGATCTTCACCAATTCGCGCGAGGAATGCGAGTCGGTGTGTCAGCATTTGCGGCAATACTGCGAGGCAAAGCATGAACCCGACCGCTTTTTGATCCATCACGGCAACCTCTCCGCGTCCTACCGCGAGAGCGCCGAAGAAGAAATGAAGGACGACGATTCGCTGCTCTCTGTCTGCGCGACGGCAACCTTGGAATTGGGAATCGACATCGGCAGACTGGAACGCGCGTTCCAGATCGACGCACCGTTTACGGTGTCCGGCTTTTTGCAGCGCATGGGCAGAACCGGCAGACGAGGCAACCCGTCGGAAATGTGGTTCGTCATGCGCGAGGAACATCCCGAAGCGCGCGCCATGCTGCCCGACATGATCCCGTGGTATCTGATACAGGGCATCGCGCTGGTGCAGCTGTATATCGAAGAACGGTTCGTCGAACCGCCGCGCACGGAACGGCTGCCCTACAGCCTGCTTTATCACCAGACCATGAGCACGCTCGCCTCCTGCGGCGAGATGACGCCGGCGGAGCTGGCTTCGAGGGTGCTCCCTCTCTCCTGCTTTCACCGGATCACGCAGGAGGATTATAAAATGCTCCTGCGGCATTTGCTGGAGACCGATCACATCAACCGCACCGAAAACGGCGGTCTGATCGTCGGCATCACCGGCGAGCGGATCGTGAACAGCTATAAATTTTACGCCGTTTTTCAGGAGAATATCGAATACTCCGTCCGCGCCGGGTCGGAAGAGCTGGGAACGATCGTCAAGCCGCCGCCTGTCGGCGACAAGATCGCCATCGCCGGCCGCGTCTGGGTGGTGGAGGAAGTCGACCACAAAAAGCGCGACGTCTACTGCACGCTCGTCAAGGGCAATATTCCGGCGTATTTCGGCGACGTCGCCGGAGATATCCATACGCGGATCCTGGAGCGCATGTTTCGGGTTCTGGAGGAGGATAAGCCATATCCCTACCTCATGCGGCACGCTGTCTGCCGTTTAGCGGACGCGAGGGAGCATTTTTCACTCTCGGGCATGGCGGACAAGCCCCTGATCCACCTCGGCGGCAATATGTGGGCGCTCTTTCCTTGGCTGGGCAGCTATGCATTTCTGGCGATGGAACGCTTTTTGAAGGTTCGCTGCGCCGAGCGGCTCGGACTGCGCGGACTGAGCCCGTCAAGACCGTATTACATGCAGTTCACCATGAAGGTGGATGAAACAGCTTTTTTCCGCGTCGTCACCGAGGAAGCGGAAAAGGAATTTGATCCGCTGGAATTGGTTTATCCAAAGGAGATACCGGTTTTCGAGAAGTACGACGAATACGTTCCGGCGGAGCTGATCCGCAAGGGCTTCGCGCTGGGCGTGCTGGATATCGACGGCATGAGGCAGCGTGTGAAAACATGGAAGAAATACAGTTAAAAAGGGCGTCCCGAATCGGGACGCCCTTGGTGCGTTTATGGTTGATTAAAATTCATCTAACGGATCGTAACGGTCGCCGTTGTAGCGGCACTCAAAATGGAGATGAGAACCGGTGGAATGACCGGTGGAACCCATGTAGCCGATGAGCTGACCCTTGGTGACCTTCTCGCCGTCATGGACGACAAGGCTGCCGAGGTGACCGTAGATGCTCTCCTTGCCGTTGCCGTGGTCGATCCAGACGTAGTTGCCGTAGCCGCCGCCGCAGCCGCAGCTATAACTCATGTCCTTGCCCCAGTTGTGGATACAGCTGGAATAGGTGTAGGCGACAACGCCGTCATCCGCCGCAACGATCGGGGAATTGAAGTCGCCGGCGATGTCCAGACCGCCGTGACCGTAACCTCTGCCCTCGGAATCACCGAAGTAGGAGGAGATGTAGAACACGCCGGGCGCCGGCCATGTGTAGCCGGAGGACGGAACGACGGGAGCCGGTACATAGGGCTCCGGATCGCCGGGTGCCTCTCCGCCGGACTGTGACTCAGACTCCTGCTGAGAGGACTGCTCGGTGCTTGAAGAGGATGATGAGGAAGAAGAACTGCTGCTCTGCTTCTGCTGCGCCTCCTGCGCCTTTCTCTTGGCGATCGCCGCCTGACGCGCCGCTTCCTCCTGCTCGTTAAAGTAGCGGTTGATCTCCGCCTGAACCTGCGCCTGCTGGTCGCCGGCGTTCTTCATGAACTCCTTCGCCTGCTCGGCGGTGAGCTGCAGCTTGGAGAGTTTTTCCTTGTTCTGCTCCAGCGTGGTGTTCAGCTCAGCCAGGTCTTCGTTGAGCGCGGTCTGTGTGGATTCGAGCTCCGCCTTGTTTTTCTTCTGTTCCTCGTTCTTGGCGTTGATCTCGTCCAGCTTGACGTTGACCTGATCGATCAGCTCCTTGTCGTACTTGGAGAGGTTCTTGACCAAGGTGATCTTGTCGATCATGTCGGAGAAATCCTTGGCGCCGAGAATGATCTCGAGGTCGCTGGCGCTGCCAGCCATATAGATGGCTCTCAGGCGCTCGCAAAGCGCGGTGAGCTGCTCTTCAATGCTCTCGTTTGCCGCGTCGATCAGCTTCTGATTCGCGGCGATATTCTTGTTGAGCGTGTCGATCGTTTCGCGGTTGACATCGATCTTCTCGTTGAGCGTGGTGATCTTGGCAACCAGCGCGGTGTTGTACTCCTCGCTGTTCGCGATGTCGGATTCAGCGGTTTCAAGCACCTTCTGATATTCCTTTTCCTTCTGCTCAAGGCTTGCCAAACGCTCCTTGAGGCTTTCCACATTTTCAGTCGCGGAAGCAGACATCACGGAACCGGCTACCGGTACGCTGACCATGCAGGCACAGAGCAGCGCGCAAAGAATACTTTTGAACTTCGTCATATAAACTCCTTTCTATTCCCGGTTACCATCCGAGAATCTCATTACCTTCCATTTTCAAATATTTACGGATTGAGAGGAAACCGCCGCAGAAACCGACAAACACGCCGAATACCGCGAACGCGACAGCCACATAGGGCAGCAGGTCGGTATACGGAATGAAGGAGAACAAAGACTGCGCGTTTTCGACCACCATGCCGACGCCCTGATAGACAAGCGCCAGCACGCCGGTGGCGATGATCGCGGAAATAAGTCCGATGATCATACCCTCAACCAAAAATGGCATTCTTACAAAGGAATTTGTCGCGCCGACCGATTTCATGATGCTGATCTCAAAGCGGCGTGAGTACATTGTCGCGCGGATGGTGTTGGCGATAATGAACAGCGAGATGATCAGCAGCGCGGCGACAACGCCGATGGAAATGATGGTGACAAGGTTGCTGATCCTCGTCAGCTTGTCCGCAAAGTCCTTGCGGTTGAGGATCGAATCCTTGTCGACGCCCTCGATCTGCTGGATCTTGGCGACTGTTTCCTCGTACTTGGAAAGGTCGTGCATGACCACGATGAACGAATCGGGCAACGGGTTTCTGTCCTCGATACGCGAGAACAGGCTGTCGCCCAGCGTCTTGCGGTACTGCTCAAACGCCTCTTCCTTGGAATAAAACTTAGCGGAAGCAACATTGTCGACCTTCTCAATTTCCTTTCCTACATAGACGGCTTCAAGCTGTGAATAACCCGGCTGAATGTAGACGATGGTCTCGTTGCTCTCGCCCACTTCTTCCACTAATTTGGAGACGTTGAGTGAGAACAGCGCGGCGGCACCGGTCAGTACCAGACAGCTGATGAGCACGCATATCGACGCGATACTCATGATTCGGTTACTCCAGACGTTTTTGAAGCCCTCTTTTACAAGATAGCCAAAGCCTTTCATAACATTATCCTTTTCTTCACGATCGCTCGTGTTATTTGTGAATTATGCCTGATCGTCAGGCATAACGACGACGCCATCCGGATAGTCCGGCTCGTCATCGTCATAGGCATAACCGCTGTAGTCGTCGGTCAGCTCGTCGTCGGTGAGATCCATGTCCTCCTCATACTCGCTGTAGGACAGGGAATAATCCTCGTCGCCGAAATTCTCGGACTCATAGCCGGAATAGCCGCGGCGATGGTTATCGCTGATGACGTGGCCCTTGTCAATGGCAATCACGCGCTGGTTGAACTCGCGCACCAGCTCGTGCTCATGGGTGACAACCAGAACGGTGGTGCCCATGGAGTTGATCTCGTTGAGGAGCTCGATGATCTCATGAGAAAGCTCCGGGTCGACGTTGCCGGTCGGCTCGTCGGCGACGATGATCTCAGGGTTATTGACAAGCGCGCGAGCCAGGCTGACGCGCTGCTGCTCGCCGCCGGAGAGTTCGCTGGGCTTGTTCTTCATCTTATCCTTCAGACCGACCAAGTCGAGCACGTAGGGCACGCGCTTTTTGATGGTCGCGGTGTTCTCGCCTACCGCTCTCATGGCGAAGGCGACGTTGTCGAACACGGTCATTTTTTCGATCAGGCGGAAATCCTGAAACACGATGCCCATGTGACGGCGCAGATACGGAACGTCACGGCGCTTGAGCTTGGATAGCTTGTTGCCGTTGATGATGATCTCGCCGGAGGTGGGCGTTTCCTCATGCATGATCAGCTTGAGGAAGGTGCTCTTGCCGGCGCCGGAAGCGCCTACAATGAACACAAACTCACCCTTGTCGATGCGCAGGCTGACATCGTGGAGCGCGTGCGTACCGTTGGGGTAGGTTTTGGATACGTTTTGAAATTCAATCATAGAAACACCTTTATTGTCGGATTGTGCGGTTTTCATGTTTAATTCGCTTATAGAATTATAATTTTAGGACAATCTGCCAAAAAGCCGTAAAAACAACACATGCCCTGGGCAGCGGAAAAATCCGCTCACACCCAGAGCGCTGCGTCACAACTCAGCCGACGATCAATACTTGGTCGGGCTGGCGTTGAGATATTTCTTAACCATGAGGGCTACCTTGAATACGATAGCGTCTTCAAATTCACGAAGGTCGAGACCGGTCAGCTTCTTAATCTTCTCAAGACGGTACACCAGCGTGTTGCGGTGTACGAAAAGCTTACGGGAAGTCTCGGAGACGTTGAGGTTGTTCTCAAAGAAACGCTGGATCGTGAACAAGGTCTCCTGATCCAGGCTCTCGATGGAGCCGCGCTTGAACACTTCCTTGAGGAACATCTTGCAGAGCGTGGTAGGCAGCTGATAGATCAGACGGGCGATGCCGAGATTATCGTAGCTGACGATCGTGCGCTCGGTGTCGAATACCTTCGCAACCTCAAGAGCGGACTGGGCTTCCTTGAAGGAGCGCGCCAGATCCTTGATGCCGGTGACGGTGGTACCGATACCGACAACGCAATGGGTGTAGAATTCACTTGAAAGGGTGTCGGAGATGGAGCTCGCGAGCTTTTCAAGGTCACGGCTTTCGGTGTCAGCCTTGACCTCCTTGACGAGAGCGATCTCCTCTTCGTTGATATTGATGACGAAGTCCTTCGTCTTGTCCGGGAAGAGATTCTGCACGATATCATAGGCGGAAATATCGGTCTTGGACACGATCTTGATGAGCAGGCACACGCGCGAAACCTCGCTGTTGAAGTGCAGCTCTCTCGCCTTTAAGTAGATATCGCCGGGAAGGATGTTGTCGAGAATGACGTTCTTAATGAAGTTGGAACGGTCATACTTTTCGTCATAATACTGCTTGATGCTGGCAAAAGAAACGCTCAGCAACTGGGCGTACTTCTGGGCATATTCATCAGTACCCTGTACAAATACAGCGTAGTCGTACTTGGCGCTGCTGCCAAAGGATTTGTAGGTGTAGCCGTTGATGACAAAGGGCGCAGTTGAGCTGAGAGTCTCGGAGTTGATGCTCTCGTTGACCTCGCCGATTTTGCCCAACTCAGAGCAGGCGATAACGACGGAAGTTTCGTCAATAACGCCGATCGTTCTGTCAATGGCATCCTTCATCTGATGCACAATACCCTGAAATAATCTGTTCGACATAGTGATAACCTCTTTTTCTCCATATTTTTCGTCAGTATAGTGCCGGAGCACTTTGAAATGTCGTCATTCTCTGTAAAGCGAAAATCTTTACATGCGCTGACGCGCAGAAGGTTACAACACCCTCATATACATATTACACAAAAATGAAGAAAAAATCAACCTTTCACAACAAATTTCTTTGAATTTTTTTTGTGAAAGCGGCAGCAAACTGTGCAGATTGCTCCAAACTATGCCTTAACAGCATTATTATAGCACCGGAATGTGACAGCTTTGTGACAATTCTGTAACAATTCCGAACTTTTACCTGCAATAGTATACCACATCTTTTCAAAAAAAACAAGCGGCAGGATGAACCTGCCGCTTTAAATTGCAATTTATCAGTTGGTGATAACCTGCTCGGTGTCCTTGTCAAAGATGTGGAGCTTCTCGAGGCTGAAGCAAACCTTGACGTCGTTGCCGACCTTCGCAGTGGAAGAAGGATCAACTCTCGCGATAACGTTCTGACCGGCGATGGTGGTGTGCAGATAGATCTCTGCGCCCATCAGCTCGGTAACTTCTACGTGAGCGTCGAAGAGCATGGGAGCCTTGGCGATCTCGTCAGCTTCGTCGTGAACGTGCTCGGGACGAATGCCGAACTTGACTTCCTTGCCGACATACTTGTCAAGCTTGCCGCCTGCGCACTTGTCGGAAGGAATCGGAACCTTGTACTTGTCGAAGTCGAGGGTGTACTCGTTGCCGGATTTGCCGACAACTGCGTCGATGAAGTTCATCTGGGGAGATCCGATGAAGCCTGCTACGAAGATGTTGCAGGGCTTGTCATAGAGGTTCTGAGGAGTATCTACCTGCTGAACAACGCCGTCCTTCATGACAACGATTCTGGTACCAAGCGTCATAGCCTCGGTCTGGTCATGGGTTACGTAGATAAAGGTGGTTCCCAGGTTCTGATAGAGCTTGGAGATCTCGGTACGCATCTGACCGCGGAGCTTTGCGTCCAGGTTGGACAGCGGCTCGTCGAGAAGGAATACCTGAGGATTACGAACGATTGCACGACCCATGGCAACACGCTGTCTCTGACCACCGGAGAGAGCCTTCGGCTTTCTCTCGAGGTACTGCTCGATGCCGAGGATACGGGCAGCTTCTTCTACCTTCTGCTTGATCTCTTCCTTGGGCATTTTTCTGAGCTTCAGACCGAACGCCATGTTATCATATACGGTCATGTGGGGATAGAGCGCGTAGTTCTGGAAAACCATCGCGATATCTCTG
>CAMKSB010000076.1 GCA_946415335.1 uncultured Clostridia bacterium | reverse complement strand
TTGGAAAACCGTATCTTATCCGCCGCTCAGACCGCGAAAAGTATGGATGAACTTGTCGGCGCGGCGGCTTCACCGCGCTATACCCGGGCGCGTATCCGGCGTATCCTTGCCTGCGCCCTGCTCAATATCACCGAAGAATTGCAATGCCGCCGGATCGCCTATCTGCGGCCGCTTGGTTTTTCGGACGAGGGCGCGGCGCTTCTGCGCGGCTGCACCGGCGAGATCGTCACCTCTCCGGCAAAAACCCTGCGCGGAGACAGTGAGATCCTGCCGTATTTGCGCCGCGATATCCTCGCGACGGACATGGCGGCGCTTGCTTATGAGCCGCCGTTGCGTGCCGGTTTAGATTATATTACAAAAATCGCGAAGCCAAACTGGATAAAATGACGAACCTGCCGCAAGTTTTCAAAAAAATTCAAAATTATTTACAGAAAATTTAAAATTCCTCTTGTGTATTTGTTAAAATGTGATTATAATAGGAGTATAGAATATCCTTGGTATATCTATGGGCATATTTTTCTGTAAAAAACTTTGAAAAGAGGTATAATATGGCTTTTTCAATCAATGACACAAGACCCCCTCTGGAACAATTTCTGCAGGGTGAGGCTGCCAGAGCCTACCATTTCCTCGGTTCACACTTTGAAAACTGGGATGGCCGTCAGGGCGTTGTTTTCAGAGTTTGGGCACCGAACGCAAAATCCGTCTCCGTAGTCGGTGATTTCAACGACTGGAACCCCGACGCCAACTTCATGTACCGCATTTCCGATTCCGGCGTGTGGGAGCTGTTCATCGAAGGCATCTGGGAATTCTGCTGCTACAAGTACTGCGTAGAGACCCCTTGGAACGATCGCCTGATGAAAACCGATCCCTTCGCCTTCCATTGTCAGACCCGTCCCGACAACGCTTCCCGTACCTACCACATCTATGACTACGAGTGGAACGATAGCGAGTGGTATAAGTATAAGGAAGAGCATCCCCACAAGTCGCAGCCGATCAACGTCTACGAGGTCAACGCCGGTTCATGGCGCAAGTATGAGGACGGCAACTACTTCGATTACCGCAAGCTCGCGGAAGAGATGATCCCCTATGTCAAGGAGATGGGCTATACCCACATCGAGTTCATGCCCTTGACCGAATTCCCCTTCGACGGCAGCTGGGGCTATCAGTGCACCGGCTACTTCGCCGCTACCTCCCGTTACGGCGAGCCGAAGGATCTGATGTATTTCATCGACCAGTGCCACCAGGCAGGCATCGGCGTTATTCTGGACTGGGTTCCGGCGCACTTCCCCAAGGACGCGCACGGTCTCGGCAGATTTGACGGCACCGGCTGCTATGAGTATGAGGACTGGAGAATCGGCGAGCACAAGGAATGGGGCACCTATATCTTCAACTACGGCAGATATGAGGTCACCAGCTTCCTGGTATCCTCTGCGATGTTCTGGCTGGATATGTACCACATCGACGGCATCCGCGTCGACGCGGTCGCTTCCATGCTCTATCTCGACTACAACCGCAAGGACGGCGAGTGGATCGCCAACGCTTACGGCGGCAGAGAAAACCTCGTTGCCGTTGACTTCCTGCAGAAGCTCAACAATGTTGTTCACGAGTTCCATCCCGACGTTATGATGATCGCCGAGGAGAGCACCGCTTGGCCGAGCGTTACCCGTTATCCCATCGAGGGCATGGGCTTGGGCTTCGACTACAAGTGGAACATGGGCTGGATGAACGACATGCTGTCCTACATCTCCCTCGATCCCCTGTGGAGAAACTATCACCACGACACCCTGACCTTCAGCATGGTTTACGCCTTCTCCGAGAACTTCATGCTGCCGATCTCTCACGACGAGGTCGTTTACGGCAAGGGTTCCCTGATCAATAAAATGCCCGGCGACTACGACCAGAAGTTCCAGGGTGTGCGCGGCTTCATCACCTACATGATGGCGCATCCCGGCAAGAAGCTCATGTTCATGGGCAGCGAGATCGGTCAGTTCGACGAGTGGAACGCCAACGAGCAGCTCGAGTGGAATCTGCTTGAATTCGACAAGCACCGCCAGCTCAATCACTTCTTCGCCGAAGCGAACAAGTTCTATCGCGACGTGCCGGCTATGCACGAGAACGACTACGACTGGAACGGCTTCCGCTGGGTAGCGCTCGACGACTATCAGAACAGCGTTATCGCGTTCCGCAGGATCGCGAACGACAGCAGCGAAATTTTGGTCGTCTGCAACTTCCAGCCCGTTACCCGCGAGCACTATATGGTAGGCGCGCCTGTCTACGGTATCTATGAAGAGGTATTCAACTCTGAGGCTGTGGAATTCGGCGGTACCGGTATCGGCAACCCCGGCGACCTCAAGACCAAGAACGAGAAGAACCACGATTGCGACTTTGCGCTTGAACTGACGCTGCCGCCTCTGGGCGTCTGCTACTACAAGCTCAAGCAGGAGCTCCCCGCTCCGAAGAAGAGAGGCAGAAAGAAGAAGGACGAAGCCGAAGGCGACGAAGCCAAGAAGACGACCAAGAGAAAAGCGACCGTCAAAAGAGTGACCAAAAAAGCCAAGGCGGAAGCTCCCAAGGCTGAGGCTCCCAAGGCTGAGGCTCCCAAGGAGGAAACTCCCAAGGCGGAAGAACCCAAGGCGGAAGAGCCCAAGGCGGAAGAATAATCAAACAAGGATGAGCGCAGGCGCGAAAGCGTCTGCGCTTTTTGAATAAATTTCAAAACCCTATTGTGAAAACGCGCGGTGTGGTGCTATAATAATACCGGTTATACGATAAAGGTCGTTGTTCTGTAATCGGTGTTTACCTAATAACGATCCACTTTCCGATCTCGGCTGAAAGGAGAAATATCATGGACAAGACGGACAGAAAAAACGCGATCGGCTTTGCCTTTTCGGGAGGCGGCTTGCAGGGTATCGCGCATATCGGCGCGGTCAAGGCGCTCTATGAATTGGGCGTCCGTCCGCAGTATGTATCAGGCACCAGTTCCGGCGCGGCGATGGCGGCGATCTGTGCCATGGGCATGACGCCGGAGGAAATGCGCTATTTTGCCAAGCGCCACTGGAAATCTCTCGCGGAGATCGACAACGGCTTGATCTTCAAGGCGCTGGCGACCTTCATCATCAATAAGAACGTGGAAAAGGACGGCATCAAGGACGGTCAGGTGATCTCCGACGTCATCAAGGAAGGTATGCTCCTCAAAGGCGTGAGAGGCTTCCGCGATCTGCCGATCAATCTGTCCATCTGCACGGTGGACACGCTCACCACCGACGAGTGCATCTTTACCACCTTCGATGAGCAGCTTGAAAACGATCACATCCACTACCTCACCGACGTGCCGCTCGATATTGCGGTACGCGCGAGCATGTCCTTCCCGGCGATCTACACCACCTGCAACTACGGCAACTACAACTTTATCGACGGCGGTTCCAAGGACAATCTGCCCGTCAAGATCCTCAAGGATATGGGCGTCGGCAGGGTGCTGGCGATCGGCTTTGACATCATGTCCTACGACCCGGACAACGGTCTGGACGGTCTGATCAAGGTGATCTGGCGCGCGCTGGACGTCTATTCCATCGACGGCACGCGCAAATCCATGGAGCTGGCTGATCTCGCGGTGGAGATCAAGAACGAAAATACCCAGCTTTTTTCCATCGACAGTGTTGACGAGACCATTCAGGAGGGCTACAACGCGATCATGGCGAACAAGGAAGAAATACTGCGGATATTCGGATAAAAAACAAAAAGCCGCCGGACTTCATCAGGAAGCCCGGCGGTATTTATATTTAATTCGCGATCATCATTTGTATCAGCGTCGCGTCGGCGATGCTGACCTCGCCGTCGTGGTTGACGTCGGCGAGCAGGAGCTGTGCCTGATCGAGCGCGAGCAGCTCGACCAGATATTTTTGAACGCAGGTCACGTCGGCGATGCTGACAATGCCGTCGCGGTTCACATCTCCGTCGGCATACGACGGGGTGTCTGTCCAGGAATAGACGTTCAGGTTTCCGTAGCCGTCTTTATCGCCCTTGGTGTAGTAACCGGCGACGTTGAAATCGGTGATGTCGACGGTCTGGGCGCCGTTGCCGTTGCTCAGCACGATCCCGGTCGCGCCGGCAGGAACGCTGACGATATACTGCAGCTGTCCGTAGTCGTTATGGGTGGTTTCGGTGATCTTGGTGCCCGGCCAGGCGGCGCCGATAAAGCCGGTGTCGTTGAACGCGTAGACGTAGCAGCTGCTCCAGCCGGGGGTGTTGGTGAAAAGGAACCCGGAGGGGCTTTCCGTGGGCGGTTCGGTAGTGGGAGCCTCGGTGCTTGGCTCCGAAGGCTCGGTAACGGGCTGCGGTTCATCCGTCCAGGAATAAACCTGCAGGTGTCCGCTGCCGTCCGTGTCGCCCAGAGTGTAGTAGCCGGTAACAGAAAAGTCGATGATATCAACGGTCTGTTCGTTGCTTCCGTTGTTCAGCACGATGCCTTCAGCGCCGGGGGGAATACTGACGATGAACTGAGACTGACCGTAGTCGTTGACAGTGGTAGCCGTCATCTTGGTGCCCGGCCATGCGGCGCCGATCGCGCTGTCGTTTTTAAATGCGTAAACGTAGCAGCTGGTCCAGTCCGGTGTGTTGGTGAATAGCAGGGTGCCGCCGGGATATTCAGTGGGCTCGGAGGGTTCCTCCGTGGGCGGTTCCGTCACCGGCTCGGGCTCCACTGTCCATGAGGCGACCTGCATTTGATTGTTAGCCAGTCTTTCGCCCGTGGTGTAGTACCCGGTGACGTTGAAGTCGGTGATGTTCACGGTCTGGTCGCCGACGCCGTTGTGGAGAACGATGCCGGTCGCGCCGTAGGGAACGTGAACGATAAACTGCTGTTCGCCCATATCGTTGACGATGCTTTCCGTCAGCTTTGTTCCCGGCCATGCGCTGCCTACGTCGCCGCTGCCGTCAAAGGCGTAGAGGTAGCAGTTCTGCCAGTTCGCGTTATTGGTGAAGAGCAGGTTGCCGGTGTAGAGATAGACGACGTTGATCACGCCTGCCTGACAGAAGCCGGACGCGTTCGGCGGAACGATCGCGTCTACCCTGCCGGACAGAGGGACTGTGAGATAGGTGTTCATTTCTGTTGCGCTGTCGATCTCGGTGATGACGTCGGGCGCGATACGGCTACCAGATGCCAGGTCGATGTGGCTGGCGACGACGGTTGTCTTGAATGCGGTGTTGCCGCCGTCGATCCATATCTCACCGTAGGCGAGATAGCCGTTGCTGCCGGAAGCCGGCTCCTGAGCGCCGCTGCCGTTGTGGAAGATGACGTTCACCATGGGAGCGTTGACGGTGCAGGTGTACCAGCCTTCGTTTTCCTCGTCGGGCGTCATCACGCCGGCGCTGTTCCAACTGCCGTTGGGCGTCTGCGTGCCGGAGCCGTAGTTATAATACGCGTAGCAGCGAACAGTGCTCCAGTTGTTGGCGTTCTTATAGTGGATGGCGGTCGTGCCGCTGTCGATCGGCTTGTAGACGAGCTTCACCGTGCGGTTTCCGGTGAACACGCCGCGGCTTTCAGCGGGGAATTGAGAGGAATCGAGTTGATAGCCCTGAATGGCGGGAGCGGTGACGGCGTAGGAATCGCCGACTCTGTAACGCTTCGAGACGGACGCTTTGATCATCCGGTTGTTCCGGTCGACATAACTGACCGTGAGATTGCCGTAGCTCGCGGAGGCGTCTTTGTAGGTGAAGGTGACGGCGTGCTCGGCGTTTGCCTGTACCGTGCCGGCGGTCGCGCCCGTTGTGCCGGTCAGGTCGTGATCGTAGAGGATATCCTTGTCGGGAACCGCGCGGAAGGTGCTGCCTGCTCTGTATTTCGCGGTCTGCGTCAGCAGGGTGTTGCCGTTGTTGTCAACGTGGTCAACGGTCAGGGAGCCGAAGCCCTCGTTCACTTGCAGATTGCCGAAGCTCGCGCTGTCGACCAGCACGAGACTGCCCTTTGCCGGAACGGAGACGGAGCTTCCGGAAACGGTGCCGAGACTTTCAAGACCGGCGCCCAGTTCGGTAGAGGCAACGATCTTCCAGTTGGAGCCGGAGAGATTGATGGTGTATGCCTGTGTGCCGCCGTTGACGAGCACCGCCAGCTTGTTCCACTCGCCGGGCGTATTGTTGGTGTAGGTGTAGGCGATCACGTTGCCGTAATCCGACTGATAGGTCGGGGTAACAAAGCCGGAACGGTGCAGCGGCGAATAGTGCTTCCTGATTTGGAGCATGCCCTTGTAATAATCCGCCAGACCGGAGAGCGTCTTGACGCGCTCCCAGTCGATCGCGTTGACAGTATCGTTGGCGTTGTAGGAATTGTTGTTGCCCAGCTTGGTGCGCCCGAATTCGGAGCCGGCTGTCATGAAGGGGATGCCCTGCGAGGTCATCAGCAAGGTCATGACCTCCTTGACCTGCTTTTGGTAGCTTTCGCTCGTCGTCGTATAGGACGAGGAGCCGTTGCTCTTGACGATCTTGTCCCAGAGGATCAGGTTATCGTGCGCGTCGGCGTAGGCGATCAGCTGAGAAGGCGCCTGTGCGCCGGAGTAGTTGCCGTTTTTACCCCTTACGCCGGCGGCGATGGTGCTGATGTTGGCGGAGGTGTTGCCCTGGACAAAGCCCTTGCCGCTGCCGTCGTTATCGCCCTTGATCGCGTCGCGGTAATTGTCGTTGAACATGCCGACGCGGCTGTCCAGCTGGCTGATGGAGCCGTTCCAGCCCAGACAGGGATTGTTGAAGATCGGCTGGTCAAAGGAGCCTGTCCACGGTTCGCCGTACATCAGCAGCTTGGTACCGTTCTCGGCGTTGGCGTCGAGGTTCGAGCGGATACGGTTCATGGTGGTCACGTCATGCAGTCCCATGAGGTCGAAGCGGAAGCCGTCGATGTGGTACTCGTTCGCCCAGTACTCGGTTGATTCGATCATGAACTTGCGGAACATCAGCTTGTCGGAGGCGGTCTCGTTGCCGCAGCCGGAGCCGTTGGCGAAGGAGCTGCCGTTCATGCGGTAGTAGTAGCCGGGGACGGTTCTCTCAAAGCAGGAATCGGTCGAGGAAGTGTGGTTGTAAACCACGTCCATGATGACCGAGATACCTCTGTCGTGCAGCGCCTGCACCATCTGCTTGAACTCTGTGATCCTCACGTTGCCGTCGTAGGGATTCGAGGAGTAGGAGCCTTCGGGAACGTTGTAGTTGACGGGATCATAGCCCCAGTTGCGGTTGGTGGTGGAGGAAGGGATGCTCTCGTCAACAGAGGCGAAGTCAAAGACCGGCTGCAGCTGGACGCAGTTGACGCCGGCTTCCACCA
>CAMKSB010000075.1 GCA_946415335.1 uncultured Clostridia bacterium | reverse complement strand
ATGTTGCCGGTTTCATCTGTTATGCAATCGACGTATATGAGAATGGTATAGGTTTTACCGTCGTTGTCGGTCAAATTGAATCGGTCTTCAAAGGACGGCGTTTTTTCCAGCCGGTCAAACAGTTCCGGCTTGACCGGGCAATCCGAATCGATCTTTTTCTGACCGGAGCCGAAAAGACGGTTCAGTTCCTTTTCGAGCGCCTGACGGGAGATGCCAAACTGTTTTTCAAGTCCGTTGAACATCACCGTGCTCTCGACGTTCCGATCGGGCTTGCGCCGCAGGAAAACGACCGTATCGCGTGAGAATTCCATCAGCATCGACATCTTCCTTTCCAGAAGCGCCAATTTGGTGATATTCTGTACCGCGCCGTAAAACAGCTTATCGTCGCCCTCGTCTCTCAGGTAATAAAAACGCATGAAGAAGGTGGTCAGCGTGCCGTCTGTCTTGTAAAAATGCAGCAGACCGGTCGAGCCGTTCAACAGGTCTTTTTCCGCCTCATGCAGAAGACGCAGCATCGGCGCGTAGTCCGACTTCGGCAAGAACCGTTTGATATCGGTCAGCCTGTCGTGGAAGTCCGGAACGTCCACCGCTTCGTAAAACTGCTCGTTGAAGCGAACGATATCCACCTGACCGTTATCATGCAGCAGATAGAACGCGCAAGGTCCCAAAATATTATTGAGCATGTTGTCACTGTAGATCGCTTCGCCCAGAAGCTCCTGCAGGCGGAATTGTTTGTTGGTTTTCAGCCGAATGCCGGAGCTGTCGATATGGTCGGTGTCCGAAAGCAGCTTTTCAAAGTCCGCGACGGGCATCGGCTTGTAGAAATAGTAGCCCTGCATATAGCTGCAGCCGATATTTTGCAGATAATCCTTCTGCTCGCGGCTCTCGACGCCCTCGACGACGATCGGCAGTTCCAGGGTTTTGGTCATGCTGGCGACGGATTCCAGAATGCGCATGCTTTTGGTTTTGTCTGAATGCTCCGTTCTCAAAAACTGCGCGTCCAGCTTGACGATATCGAGACTCAGCGATTTGAGCATGTTCAGGCTCGAATAGCCGCTGCCGAAGTCGTCCATCATCACCAGAAAGCCCTTTTGTCTCAGTCCCTGAACAACGGAGTTGATGTACTCCGTGTTCGACATGTAGGCGGACTCGGTGATCTCGATTTTTATCAGGTCGCGGCTGATATCGTACTTGCGCGTGAGTCCGTCAAATATCGAGGTGATGTCGGAATGAAGGATGTCGATGGCGGACACGTTCACCGAGATCGGTACCGGGGTGAGCCCGTTTTCGATGCACTTGCCGATCCACTTGCAAACCTCTTCCCAGATATACATGTCGAGGTCGGTGATCAGACCGTGCTTTTCGAGCACCGGAATGAAGGAATCCGGCGGAACCAGTGTGCCGTCGCGCTTTTTCCAGCGTGCAAGCGCTTCCGCGCCGACGATCTTGCCGTTTGACGAACGGCACTGGGGCTGCAGATAGAAGACGAATTCATTTTCCTTGATCGCCTTGAAAAAGTCGGAGAGAATGTGATATTCCTTGTCCGTCTTGGTGTACATCGCCTTGTCGTAGATGCGGATGCGGCTGTGATAACTCTCCTTGGCGTTGCGTACTGCCAGAAACGCCCGGTCGAGCAGGTCTCTCAGCTTGACGTCCTCCTCAGCGATGGATACGCCGAACGCCGGCATAAAACTCATGGCGCTGCCGTGCTCCGACACGAGCGCGGCGATATCGTTATAGAGTTTATCGATCCTTTCGGGAATGTAAGGAATCATCAGGCAGAAGTCGTCCTGCCCGAAATAGCCGGCAACGCCGCCCATATCCTCGCATATGATGCGCAGCTGCGTGCCGATCTGCGTCATCAGCAGATCGCCGCGGTTGTGTCCGTACCATTCGTTGAACAGCTTGAAGTTTTCGATATCGACCGCGATCACGCACCAGCGTTCCATCTGATTTTTCAGCAGCTTGTTCGCGCCCTTGGTAAACTGCCTTCTGTTGGGCAGTCCGGTCAGTTCGTTGCGCGTATCAGCAGGCAGCACCGGCTCGTCGCTCAGTCCCAGCTCGCGCGCTTTGCGAACATGGACGTCGTAGAAGAACATCCGGTACACCTTGTCGCCGAGCCCGAAGCGCTCTCCGCTGATGATCAGGATCTCCGCCCAGATGTAGCTGCCCGAAAGCAGACGGATGCGAAATTCTTCGCTGACCAGTCCGGGTATCTCCGATTCGTTAAGGCGCTTTTCGAGCTCGGTCATCAGCACGCAAAAGCGCATCTTGTCCTCCGGGTGGATCAGGATCTCCACCAGGGTGACGTACATATCCTCAAAGGATCCGTCCTGAAGCGGTATAGGATATTTTTTTGAAACGTCATAGATTTTTTGAAATGTTCTGCTGTTTAAATCAAACTCAATAAGCACGTCAAATGTAGAGCTGTCGAGAAAGCCGAGCATCTCGTCTGTGCTCTGTACAGACTGCAGCATCTTAAACAGACCGGTTGCCATTTGTAATCAAACCTTTAATTAAGTATATATTCTATTTTATTTTACCTTTTTTTGTGACTTTTTTCAATTGACAGATGGGGAAGTAATTAAATATCAGTGATAAGCACAAAAGAATTGCGTGATATTGTGCGGATTACACAATAAATAAACGAACCCTGAAATGGATATTATACAAACGATTGTGAAGAATTGACCTGCACTGTAAAAATATTGTCCCGTGTTGAAAAACACCTCCGCTTATGATACAATGATATCAGACAAAAAACACTCATTTTCGGGAAGGTGATCGTTTTGAAGGAAAAAATCCAACGCTTTTTCGACTGGGGAGCCGGCACTTACAAAATCGTTATGAAGAATAAGCTAGTCAGCATTATCTGCTTTTTGATACCGGGCTTTTTCCATACCTTTTCGCCGGAAGGTTCCCTGAGATGGGACGCTGGCATCATGACGTTGCTGCTGGGGCTTTACGGTCTGACCTCCTTTATCCTGGTGCTGACCGACCGTCAAAAGGCGGTCAAAGGCCGTGAACTCGCCGAAACGCTGGTTCACAACTACTTTGAGGAAAAAAGAGAAAGCGCTTCAAAGAAACATAAGATCATTTCTAAAAACGCGGTGCTTGACGACTCTGCCAAGAAAGCGGAAGAATGGCATGACCGGCAGAAGGAAATGATGGAAGAAAAGCACCGGAAATATCTAAACCGCAGCAAGATCGTCCTGCTGATCGTCTACGGCCTGCTGACAGCGCTGTCGGTGCTGATGTTTATCCACCGCGATACCACGCTGCATGTGTCGCATGTTTTTCTCGGACTGATGTTGCTGGTCGACGGCATGGCAAGTCTGGTGTCCACGCTGGCGGCGATCAAAAGCAACCTGCCGGTCGGGCACAAGATCCTTGCACTCGTTATTAGCATCCTAACGTTGATGCTCGGCGTTCTGTTCATCGTTGTTCCTCACGATGTCGCGGCGATCACGATGCGGATCTCTGGTATTCTGCTTCTGCTCAAGGGCATCGCCGAGATCATTGTGCTGATACTCAACCGCGGGATCTCTGCCTCAGTCAAGGACACGATACAGGAACTCAAAGAGCAGGAACGTCCTTAACCCAAATTATGTCCGATAACCTTGAATTTCGACAAAACTATACTATTGCAGAGCAAAAAATAAGCAGTATATAATCTTTGCTTGTGGTATAATAAAAAATAACGTATTTTTTGGAGTTGTTTTGAAACATGAAAAAGAATAAATTCTATATCGCGGCACTGATGGCTCTGGCGACGTCTATTGTTGCGCTGCCGTCTTGTTCCATGCTCGGCGGACAGAACGCTTCCTCTCAGCAGGGAACGACGATGGTCTACACAGCCCCTCCCAGAACAGAGCCGCCGACAACGGAAGAGCCGACCACGGTGCCGGTCAAGGGCACGGCAACGACAGAGGATGAAAACGGCGTGACGCGTTACTATGTCAACGGTGAGCTGCAGACAGATACCGTCGTCGAAGACGAGGAGGAACAGCATTTCTACGTCGGCAGCAACGGCACGGTTGACCACGGCTATTGCGACGGCGTGACCGTCGGCGAAGAAAAATGGATCGTCATCGAGGGCAGCGCCTATCCTGTTGTCACCGAATCGGACGAAGTTCTGTTCGCGGCTGCGCAGGCGGTCGCTAAGTGTACCGACAGCAGCATGAAGCGCGAGGATAAGCTCAGACCTGCCTTTGACTATATCAAGGAGAATTATTTGGAGGGCGTCCGTCATAACCCGCCGATCCCTTATGATGATCCCGAATGGCCGGTGATTTACGCCAGCGATATTTTGATCAACGGCAAGGGCGACTGCTACAGCTTCGGTGCTGCTTTTGCCTACATGGGCAGAGCGATGGGCTTTGAGGAGTCCTATGCCGTCAACAGCGGCGGTCACGGCTGGGCAGAGATCGATAACAGAACCTACGATCCCGAGTGGAGCATGCACAGCAACAACTACAGCTATTTTGGTATGCGCTACGATGAGAAATGCGACGTTCCCTACGCTTCGGCGATCGAAAGCTACACCGACCAGAAGCGCCGTCAGGTTCCGATCAACTAAATCCGCTTTATTATTATTTGCCGGGCTACCCGGGGACAGTTCGTTTGCGCCATCCTGTCCTAAAACAAAACCAGGGCATCTTACAGCTAAAAAAAGCTGTTCTTTGCGTGTGCAAAAAGGATGCGTCTGCGTGGCAGGCGCATTGTTTTTTACTATATGAGGTGAACTATGTACAAGCTGAAAACAACAGCGACCTTTGACAGCGCGCATTTTCTGTCGGGCTACAACGGCAAATGCGCGAATATCCACGGACACACATGGACAATCGAAGTCGAAGTCCGCGAAAACAGTCTGATAGCCGAGGGTGAAAAACGCGGCATGGTGGTAGATTTTTCAGATCTGAAAAAATCGGTCAAAACACTTGCCGACCGCTACGATCACACCCTGATCTACGAGCAGGGGAGTCTGCGCGAAAGTACCCTGAACGCATTGAGAGAAGAGGGCTTTTCGCTGACAGAGCTGCCGGTACGACCGACGGCGGAGAATTTCGCCAAGCTTTTTTACGAAGCGCTGTCCAGGGAATTGCCGGTATGCCGCGTCACGGTGTACGAGACGCCGCAGAACTGCGCGACCTATGAGGAGGAATCCTGATGTTTTCAGTGGTAGAGAGATTTGTCAGCGTCAACGGAGAGAGCGTGAGAGCCGGCGAGCTGGCGGCGTTCATCCGTTTCAAGGGCTGCAACTTGAGTTGCTCCTACTGCGACACCAAATGGGCGAACAGTACCACGGTGCCGTTTGAATATTACACTGCTGATCAGCTGACAAGCTGGGTGAAGGACAAGCGCGTGCGCAACGTCACGCTGACCGGAGGAGAGCCGCTGCTGCAGGACGAGATCGACGACCTGATCGAGCGCTTCGGCGCGCAGGGCAACCGCGTGGAGATCGAAACCAACGGCAGCATCCCGCTTGACGCCTACGTTCGCATGCAGCACCGACCGACGCTGACAATGGACTATAAATTACCTTCCAGCGGCATGGAGAGCGCCATGCGCACCGACAATTTCCGGCTGCTCGAGAAGCAGGACGCCGTGAAATTCGTCGCTGGCAGCGTGGACGACCTGAACCGCGTGCGCGAGGTCATCGGCAGATTTGGGCTGACTGAGCGCTGCAACGTCTTTATCAGCCCGGTCTACGGCAAGATCGAGCCGTCGGAGATCGTCGAATTTATGACGAAGCACGGTATGAACGACGTGAGACTGCAACTGCAGCTTCATAAATTTATCTGGAATCCTTCCAGGAGAGGGGTATAATATGGATAAAGAAAAAATTGTTTTTCACATTCGCGGTCTGCTCGAAGCGATCGGCGAAGATCCGGAGCGCGAGGGCTTGCTTGAAACGCCGGAGCGCGTCGCCAATATGCTGGAGGAAGTGCTGGAAGGCACCGCCTACACCAACGACGAGATCGCGGAGATGTTCGGCAAGACGTTTGATTCGCCCGGCAAAGAGGGGATCGACAACACTGTCGTCATGCGCGACATCACCGTGTTCAGCTATTGCGAGCACCACCTCGCGCTGATGTACGACATGAGCGTGAACGTCGCCTATATACCGCGCGGCAAGGTGCTCGGACTGAGCAAGATCGCGCGTATCTGCGATATGGCGGCAAAGCGCCTGCAGCTGCAGGAAAAGCTCGGTTCCGATATCTGCGAGATCATTTCCAAGGCAGCCGGCACGCCGGACGTCGGCGTGGTGATACGCGGCTCACACAGCTGCATGACGGCGCGCGGCATCCGCAACGTGAACGCCGGTACTGTAACAACTACCTACACCGGCGCGTTCCGAACAAATCCGGAATTAAAACAACTGATACAATTCGATTGAGAGTGATCGCATGAAAGCATTGGTACTGCTCAGCGGCGGCGTAGACAGCACGACCTGTCTTGCCATCGCGGTTGAAAAATACGGCAGGGAAGATGTCCTAGCCCTGTCTGTCAGCTACGGACAAAAGCACAGCAAGGAACTGACCGCGGCGAAAGCGGTCGCCGATTACTACGGCGTGCCGCTCAGAACGCTCGATCTGTCCGTGCTGTTCGAGGGCAGCGACTGTTCGCTGCTGCAAGGCTCCGGAGAAGCCATTCCGGAGGAAAGCTACAGCGACCAGCTGCAAAAGACCGGCGGCAAGCCCGTGAGCACCTACGTCCCGTTCCGCAACGGTCTGTTTTTGTCGAGCGCCGCGAGCGTAGCGCTGTCAAACGGCTGCGAGGAAATCTATTACGGCGCACACAGCGACGATGCGGCAGGCAACGCCTACCCCGACTGCACGCCCGAATTCAACGAAAGCATCAGCCGCGCTGTTTATCTCGGCAGCGGCGGACAGCTGCGCGTGACAGCGCCGTTTATCGGCTGGAACAAGGCGCAGGTAGTCGGCAAGGGACTCTCCCTGCACGTTCCCTATGAACTGACATGGAGCTGCTACGAGGGCGAAGACAAGCCCTGCGGTGTGTGCGGCACATGCCGTGACAGGATTGCCGCGTTTGAAGCCAACGGCGTGACCGATCCACTGTTAAAAGGAGAAACCACATGACCGGAAGAAAAGAAGACGAGCGCGGCAATATCTCCCTGCTCGGCAATCAGCATACAAAATATAACTTTGACTATACGCCGGACGTGCTCGAAACCTTCCCGAACAAGCACCCGGAAAACGATTATTTTGTCAAATTCAACTGTCCGGAGTTCACCAGCCTCTGCCCGATCACCGGACAGCCGGATTTCGCGACGCTGTACATCTCCTACATCCCCGGAGAGCGGATGGTCGAGAGCAAGTCATTGAAGCTCTACCTGTTCAGCTTCCGCAACCACGGCGATTTCCACGAGGACTGCGTGAACATCATCATGAA
>CAMKSB010000074.1 GCA_946415335.1 uncultured Clostridia bacterium | reverse complement strand
GCTGACGGAATAAAATTCAAGCAAGGCGTGCACCGCAAATTGTGCGGTGTTGCCTCAGGTTTTAGGACGATCCCGATCGTCCGGAGAGGTAAGCGATCATGGACAAACGATACGACGTGATCATCGTCGGAACCGGCGCTGCCGGCTTATACGCGGCGCTGAATTTTACGCCGGACGTCAGCGTGCTGCTGATTTCCAAACGCGAGCTGACACTATCCAACTCGTCTCTCGCGCAGGGCGGCGTTGCCTGCGTGCTCGACACGGTTCACGATAATTACAAGCTGCATATTACCGACACGCTGATCGCCGGCAAGTACAAAAACAACGTCAAGGCGGTCGAAAAGCTCGTCAAGGAAGGTCCCGGTGACGTGATGCGCGTCAAGGAGCTGGGCGTGGACTTTGACCTCAACCCCGACGGCACTATGTGCAAGACGCTGGAAGCCGGTCACAGCCGCCACCGCATCGTCCACCACAAGGACTCCACCGGCAAGGCGATCGTGGACGGGCTGATTCTGAAAGTAAAAGAGCTGCCGAATGTCGATATTCTCGAAAACGCGCTGCTCTACTCCATGCACAAAACGCTCGGCGGCTTTTATCTGAGCATTTTGCAGGACGGCAAAAGCCGCTATTTCGGCTGTAACTACTGTATTCTCGCGACCGGCGGTATCGGCAGGGTGTATCAGTACACCACCAACTCCGCCATCGCCACCGGCGACGGTATCGCCTTCGCCTATATGCTGGGCGCCAAAATCAAGCATTTATCGCGCGTGCAGTTCCACCCGACCGCCTTTGCCGCGGCGGAAAACCGCGAGCGCTTTCTGATCAGCGAAGCGGTCAGAGGCGAAGGCGCCGTGCTGCTTAACTGTCACGGCGAGCGCTTCGCGCATAACTACGACAGCCGCGGAGAACTGGCGCCGCGCGACGTTGTCTCCAACGCGATCGTCCGCGAATCACTGCGCACCAACAGCGAGAATTTCTATCTGGATATCACCCACAAGCCGGCTGATTTCCTGCGTCAGCGGTTCCCGATGATCTCGGAGCGCTGTCTGGAAGAAGGCGTGGACATCACCAAGGACTGGATCCCGGTATTCCCCTGCCAGCATTACCTGATGGGCGGTATCGACGTGAATCTGCGCTCCGAAACCTCGATCGACGGTCTGTACGCCGCCGGAGAGTGCTCTCACACCGGCGTTCACGGCGCGAACCGTCTGGCTAGCAACTCGCTGCTGGAGGCGCTGGTATTTTCCAGAACTGCCGCCGAGGACATCACGCGCAAGCTGAAAAAATACGGCAGAAAGCCTCTCGGTCTGGAACCGGCTCACCGTCCGATCACCGGCAAAAAAATGCCTTCCGGCTGCCGTTCTCAGATCCGCAAAATCTTACAGGACAGCTACTTTGTCCTGCCGAAGCCCGAAAAATACGAGGAAAGCTACCGTCAGGTGGAGGATATCATCAAGCTGCTGTTCAGCGAATGCTATGAGATCAGCTCCGACCTGGTGGAAGCAAAGAGTATCGCTGTGGTAGCGAGCATCATTCTGGACGAGGTCCGGGAGGGACAGTCATGATCAACAGTATCTATATTGACAATATCATCAAAACCGCGCTGCTCGAGGACATCAATTACCTCGACTGCGCAACGGATTATCTGATCGACGAGGAACAGGAAAACACCGCGCGTTTTCTCGCCAAGGACGACGGTATTCTCTGCGGCATCGACATCGCGCTGCGCGTGTTTGAGCTGTTGCAGCCGCAGGGCTTTATCGCCGAGGTCTACAAAAAGGACGGCGACGAACTGCAGAAGGGCGACATCATCGCGGAGATCAAGGGCAAAACGCGCACGATCCTCAAAGGCGAGCGCACGGCGCTGAACCTGATTCAGCACATGAGCGGTGTTGCCACCGCCACGCACAAAGCGGTGGAGATCATCAATGGAACCAAAGCTTCTATCGCCGACACGCGCAAGACGCTGCCCGGACTGAGACCGCTGCAGAAATACGCCGTCACCGTCGGCGGCGGCAAGAATCACCGCTACAACCTGTCCGACGCGGCAATGCTCAAGGATAACCATGTCGACGCAGGCGGTGGTATCGCCAACGCGGTCGGTAAGCTGAAGGAAAAACTCGGCCATATGACCAAGGTCGAATTGGAAGTACGCAACCTCGACGAACTCGGACAGGCGCTGGAAGCAGGCGTGGACGTGATCATGCTCGACAACATGAGTTGTGAAATGATGCGCGACGCGGTCGCCATCACCAACGGCAAGGCGCTGTTGGAGGCAAGCGGCGGCATCACCGACGAAACCCTGCGCGAGATCGCCGAGACCGGCGTGGACATCATCTCGATGGGCGCGCTTACACACTCGGTCAAGGCGTTCGATATCTCATTGAAAATAGCAGATTAAGGCGGTCTACCGCTGAAATATAGGAGGAATAATAAAATGGTAAAAATCGGTATTTTGGGTTACGGCAACCTCGGCAGGGGTGTTGAGGCTGCTATCAAGAAAAACGACGACATGGAACTTGTCGCTGTCTACACGAGACGCGACCCGTCGACCCTCACCATCAACACCGAAGGCGTAGCGGTCAAGAGCACCGCCGACCTCGACACCGGCAAAGAGCCGATCGACGTGCTGATCATCTGCGGCGGCAGCGCGACTGACCTGCCCGAGATGACCCCCAAGTACGCGGCGATGTACAACGTGATCGACTCGTTCGACACCCACGCCAAGGTTCCCGTACACTTTGCGAACGTAGATAAAGCCGCTCAGGCTGCCGGCACGATCGGCATTATTTCCTGCGGATGGGATCCCGGCATGTTCTCGCTCAACAGAGTTTACGCGAGCGCTGTTCTGCCCGACGGCAAGGACTACACCTTCTGGGGCAAGGGCGTCAGCCAGGGACATTCCGACGCGGTCAGAAGAATCGACGGCGTTAAGGACGCGCGCCAGTACACCATTCCGGTTCCCGAAGCGCTGGAAAGAGTCAGAAAGGGTGAAAATCCCGAGCTGACCACCAGAGAAAAGCACACCAGAGAGTGCTTTGTCGTCGCCGAGGAAGGCGCTGATCTCGCAAGGATCGAGAATGAGATCAAGACCATGCCCAACTACTTCTCTGACTACGACACCACCGTACACTTCATCACCGAGGAAGAGATGAAGGCGAACCACAGCGGTCTGCCTCACGGCGGTTCCGTACTCTATTCCGGCACCACCAGCGACGGTACCAAGCACGTCATTGAATACAAACTGACGCTTGATTCCAACCCGGAATTCACCGGCTCCGTGCTCGTTGCCTACGCAAGAGCAGCCGCAAAACTGAACGCGGAAGGCGTAAAGGGCGCCAAGACTGTCTTTGACATCGCGCCAGCCTACCTGAGCGCCAAGTCCGGCGAGGAATTGAGAAGCCATTTGTTGTAATGCATAAAATTTCTATTGACTAACTCCTTTGTTTCATGTATAATGAAAGCAACTTAATGAAAGGAGTTTTGAATCATGAAATATATGTGCGAGCCCTGCGGCTACATCTATGATCCCGCTGAAGGCGATCCCGATGGCGGTATCGCTCCCGGCACGGCGTTTGAGGATATCCCGGACGATTGGTGCTGCCCTGTCTGCGGCGTAGGCAAGGAAGATTTCGTTCCCTACGAGGACTGATCATTCAAAAGAGATCCCCCGGTCAAAAAACCGGGGGATTTTTTATTGTATCGTAATAATATTTTCGTAGTTGTTCATGTCGGTGAAGTGCTGATAATACAGCTTGGCAGTGTCGATCGTGAAAGCGAATCCCGTTTGATTCAGCTCAAGCACCGTCTTTTTCAGCTTCGACATGGATGCAGCCGAAAACCCGTCGTGATTGTAATACGCCAGTGTGATATGGGGATAGAGTTTTCTGCCCGGCAACGGTCTGACCCCGTCCACCCATTCGTACAACAGCGCCAGCTTTGCCCAATCCCCGGGGGTTTCGGGCAGAAGATTGAGCACCAGGCTTTTTCGCACGCTGTCACAGACAAAATTTGTGCGCATACGGATGATACAAGCCGGAATGGGAAATAACGCTCTCTTACGGCGCAAACCGGCTTCATTTTGCTGCATGGCAGGAAGAACCTCGTCCTGCGATACGGACGCGTCGAGGTCATGCAGCGTCATATGCACGGTCGACGGCGCCAACCGAGCGCAAAAGCACTCCGGATTCTGAGAATAAAGCACGTCTTGGATCGCGGCAACCTTTTTCTTGATATCATCATCGAGGTCGAAGACCGTCGTGTCGCCGTAGAACGGACGGAAGCTGTTGTCGGGATCGACCTTTTCCAGCATCCCCTTGTCCGGAGTGAAATCGCCGTCGTCAAGCAGCAGGTTTTCTTGCTGATAGGCAATTCTTGTCAATAAGCTGTTGTATGATTCTACCCTGCTGCTCCTTTCAAGTAATTTCTCGTAAAATGAATAGGAGATCCTCAGATTTCCTCTGCCGGTTCCGATGGCGATATCCGGCTTGTTTTCGCCGTGAAAATCGCTGCCGCCGCTTTCCAACAATCCAAACTTGGCGCACATACTCTTTGCAAAGGCGGAATCCTCCGAAGTGTAGGTGGAATATTCGGTTTCCATTCCGACAATTCCGTTCGCCTTAAATTCCGCAAGAAATGCTTCGCAAGTAGCGTAATCCACATGGAACAGCGGATGTGCCCACACGGGAACCGCGCCAACGGAACGAATAAACCGGATGGTTTCTATCGCGTCAAGCCGTTCATATTCTTCATACCAGCCGAATGAGGGCGATAAGATCGTCCCGAACGCCTCATCGCGCGAACCGATCAATCCGGCATCCACCAAAGCAGCGGCAAAATGCGCCCTGTTGACCTTTCCGTCAGGTCTGGCAGCTTTGAGCTTATCGTAATCGATCGGATAACCGTTTTCATTCAGTCGCTTCGCTAGAATCAGGTTGCTGGCTTCCTTGCGGTCATGCGCAAGACGGACGTATTCCGTCACGGCTTCATAGGATTCACACGGGAGGAACAAGCCGAGGATGTGCAGCTCCTGTCCGTGATGCATGGTGGTGAATTCAACACCCGGAACCGCCTCGACCGGCTTATCCGCCGCATAAGACACAAACCGGTCAAGTCCGTTGACGGAATTGTGGTCAGTCAGCGCAACGGCTGATAAACCCGCAGCGACAGCCGCGTCAATCAGCTCCTCCGGCGTCAGAGTACCATCGGAAAAAATCGAATGTGTGTGCAAGTCGCAGTATTTCATCATCCTTACCTCCTCATTAACAAAAGCCGACTCAAAAAAACCTTTATAGTATAAGAATATATCTGCTATACGCGTTCTCCTTAACTTAGGCAAGATGACACGCAATCGGTATATACAATCATCTTATCTTCCGCATCCAGCGAAACGTTTATTTCAGACAAATCGCCGCTGAAGATAATTGTTTTGCCGTTGGCTTTGATATACCCGAGAACCAGAGTGGGATATCGCTTTTCCGAAGCATCGGCTGACGAAACAGACGCTTCAAAAACAGCGCGAACCAAATCGTAAGCCGTACACGGACGAGGCGTTTCCCTGAAGAAGGACGAGACCTTTTTCAACTGCGGCTTCCTGCTTTGACCGCCCGGTTCATCCGGAGAATAGTTCAGCAAGTCCTTATAAAAATCATATATTGACTCTTTTTCCCCGATTTGCGTAATGATATTGCCCGTAAAACGGTTACTGATCACCGCGTCGACCATATTGTATCCCTTGACGATATCATAATGCCCCGGGTCTGTGATTTCAACGATCGTTCTTATCCTTTTCTTATCATAGCCAGGATTTTGCCGAAGCATTTCCTTGATAAAGTCCTGAATATAAACCAAATACATCAGAGCCGAGGAGTCGGCGTATTCATCAAGTTCCGTGTCATCGGAGAGAATCATTATATTTATATCCTCCGACGTGTTCAGAAGAAGGCTCTTGATTGTCTCAAAGCTCTTGTCAATATGATAAATGTCCAATTCAGCGGCTTCTTCAACAAAAGAATAGCGTTGGCAATAATCCATCCTCCCGATGCTGTCGGCGTCATCAATCACGGTAACCTTAAGCGGAGCGGTTTGATGGTCACGTGTCCGGCATGATATGTAGGCTTCATAGCAACGCATAATCTCTTCCACCTTGCTGTTGTGACCGATCATAATCACTCTTTTGCCTTCGTCATGCACATCGTTCAACTCAATTCGGCAGCCCGCATAGTTAATCTCATGCTTTTTATGAATACTCTTCTGCGTATCGGCAGCAAAGCAGAAGCAGCTTTCGCCGTTATGGTTAAGTAAAGTGAGAGGTATGGCGTTTTTATGCGTTGAGAGGTAATCCCGGATATAGCCGATTTCATTATCCGTCTGCACAGGCACGGTATAGAACGCTACACCCTTGTTAGAGAACAAATCGGCGTATACGTGCGTCATCTCAGGCGATAAAGAGAGTTGAGCCAGCAGCTGACCGAGAAATTTTTCAACATAAAACATGACGATATTACATTTTTCGCCGAGCTCTTTACCACTGATGACTTTCTTAATGATATCATAAGTCCATGAATCGGCGATCTCGACAATGATGTTCCGATCATGAGCGGCATTTCTTGCCGACATAATATCCGCTGTCTGCATCAAAGCCTTTACAGCCTGCGGATTGCCTTCATCGGACTGTCTGCCGTCCTCCGCAGCTGAATCCGACGGATCGTTGCTGAGTATAATAACTGCCTTAGCCAAGTCGATTCTTATATCCTTGAGCTGCTTTTGAGAAAAGATATTTCCTTCAATGACGATGAAAGTAACGTTGTTGCCGAGCTTGTTGTTTTTTAGATATCGCCTGCGTTCAAAAAAGCCCATTGAATCGGCTTTCTTATAGACAGCCGCATTCTCGTTTTCAATCGTATGATAGAGTCTTTCTTCGATTTCCTTTTTTATTTCATCACTGCCCGATTTGACCAGCGCTACTACCGTTTCCTTATTATCGCTGTAAAGGAGGTCGTTGACAATCTCGGGAGCTCTCGCGTTCCAATTAAGGATGACCGTATGATCGGATAAATAAAGGCGCGTATTGCCTGCGCTCGCATTTTCTATAAAATCGTTGAGGATGTTGGTAAGATAACCGATAACCGCTCCTGTGAAAGTGATCATTCCGATGATGATAACCGTCAGACAGGTTAAGGTCAACGCAACGCCCGTGGTACCGATATCCTTTACGACAGACTCAATACATCCCGCGTCAAGGATCATCGTTACCGTATAATAAGCGGCGTGGAAGAAATTCATTTTCTCGGTTCCACTCAGAGAAAGAGAACGGATCAACGCAGCAGAAATAGTGATAAAAATCACGTTGAACAAGATAATGATAACCAATACCACACGCTTAGGATGTTTTGCAACTTGAATGCTTAGCCATCTTCTGAACTTAATCATACAAACCTCCTGCAATAATCAATAAAATTAGAATAATATTACAAGTTTAATTGTACACCCTAACAACAATAATTGCAAGTAATCAAGCGCTTTTCTTATTGATCTCATAAATTATTTCTAAAAACAAAAAGCTGACTGTAAAAGTCAGCTTCATCAGATAAAG
>CAMKSB010000073.1 GCA_946415335.1 uncultured Clostridia bacterium | reverse complement strand
TAACACGCATTCTAATTCAGCCTTGGAGGTTTCTATGGCTCCATATAAACAAATGATCCTCAAAGCTGACATCAACCGGATCTATGATGAAAAGCTCCGCGATCGTCAGCGTTCCCAAAGCAAAAAACGAAAGAAAAAGGAAAAGCTCTTCCGCCGTCCGGAGCGTCAGCGCAAGATGAAGAACACCAAATGGTTCGCGTCCGGCATGGGCATCGACCTGCCGTTCTGCATCATCCTGCTGATACTGCTCACCATCGGCACCATCATGATGTTTTCGGCGAGTTACGCCTTTTCGTACTACACCAACGAGGGCGACAGCTACTACTTTCTCTGGCGTCAGCTGATATTTATCGCCATCGGCATCGTCGCCATGATCGTCATGTCCTTTTTCAACTACAATAAACTCCACAAAATCGCGCCCCTTGTGCTGGGCATCGCCTACGTCTGTCTGTTGATCGTTTTGGTGATACCGGCAGGACAGGGCGGCGTCAAGCGCTGGATCCCGCTGGGCATGTTCAATATACAGCCCTCCGAGATCGCCAAATTCGCGATCATCCTCTTTTTCGCGCACTGGGCGAGCAAGTATTACGACAAAATGCAGTTCGCCAAGTACAGCGTTCTGCCCGGTCTCGCGGTATTCGGCTCCATTGCGGCGCTGCTCTTTTTAGAGCCGCACTACTCCGGTATCGTCATTATCGGTATGCTTACCGTCCTCATGCTCTATATCGGCGGTATGAAGACAAAATACCTGCTGATCGGCGGCGTCGGACTCCTGGGACTGATTCTCCTGCTCGCCGTCACCGGCGGCTTGTCCTACGCCATGAGCCGTATGGACGGCTGGGGACAGGCGCTGGAATACACCACCGAGGAAATGTGGCAGACCACCTGGCAGACCAGAAACTCCCTCTACGCCATCGGTTCCGGCGGCTTGTGGGGACTCGGTCTCGGACAGTCGCGCCAGAAGTACCTCTATCTGCCCGAACCGCAGAACGACTTCATCTTCGCGATTGTCGTCGAGGAACTCGGCTTGATCGGCGCGGCGATCATCCTCCTGATCTTTGCCCTTCTCGTCTGGAGAGGCATCACCCTTTCCCTGCGTTCCAAGGATAAATTCGGCAAGCTGCTCGGCATCGGTCTGACCTCTCAGATCGGCATTCAGGTCGTGCTCAACATCCTGGTCATCACCGACTGGCTGCCCAACACCGGTATCAGCCTGCCGTTCTTCAGCTACGGCGGTTCCTCGCTGATCATGCTGCTGGCGCAGATGGGCATCGTGCTTTCCATCTCGCGTACAGCGAATATTGAGAGACAATAATGCCATTATCATATTTCGGAGGCTTTTTATGAAGGTTCTTCTCGCAGGCGGCGGCACCGCCGGACACATCAATCCGGCGCTCGCTATCGCCGGCTTTATCAAAAAAATGCGTCCCGATACCGAGTTTCTTTTCATCGGCAACAAGGACGGCATGGAACAGCGCCTGGTCACCCAGGCAGGCTATCCGATCGAATCCATCGTCATCAGCGGCTTTCACCGCGGATTAACGCCGAAGGACGCGGTCGAGAACGTGCGCACCGTGCGCCGAACCATCACATCCTCCGCGGAAGCCAGACGTATCATCAAGGAATTCAAGCCCGATATCTGCGTCGGCACCGGCGGCTACGTCTCCGGACCGGTGATACGCGCAGCGGCGCGTCTCGGCATTCCCTGCGTCATTCATGAGCAGAATGCCTATCCCGGCGTGACCAACAAGCTGCTCAGCCGCCGCGTCAACAAGGTCATGCTCGCGGTCGAGGCGGCGAAGCCCTATTTCCCGAAGGCGGACGTCGTCGTCACCGGCAACCCTGTCCGCGGCGAGATCCTGACGGCTGACAAGGCGGAATCGCGCAAGGCGCTCGGACTTGACCGGCGCCCGGTCGTGCTGTCCTTCGGCGGCAGTCTCGGCGCGGATAAGATCAACCGCGCGGTCGCCGATCTTGTCGCGAGAAGCGGCAAAGACGGCAGGTACCAGCACATCCACGCCTACGGCAAATACGGCGACTGGTTCCCTGCTCTGGTGGAGGAAAAGGGCGCGGTGCTCAGCGAAGCGCCGAACCTCGATATCCGCCCGTATATTGACAACATGCCCACCTGTATGGCGGCGGCTGATCTGGTGATCTGCCGCGCGGGCGCGATCACCCTGAGCGAGATCCAGGCGATGGGCAAGCCGGCGATTTTGATCCCGTCACCCAACGTGGCAGAAAACCATCAGTACCACAACGCCATGGCGCTTGTCAATGCCGGCGCGGCGGAGCTGATCGAGGAAAGCGACCTCACCGGCGAACTGTTGATGCAAAAAGCCGACGAAATGCTCCAATCGCCGGAGCATCTCGCCGAAATCAGTGAAAACTCGCGCAAGATGGCGATCACCAACGCCAACGAGCGCATCTATTCCGTCATCAAAAAGGTGCTCGCCCAAAGCTGACGCGGCACCAGGCGGCGCTCTCCGCATAGACTGTGATATAGTCTGATGGGAGGGTGTCTTGATGACAAAACTAGTGGTAAAAGGACGTCGGAGACTGCACGGCGAAACTACGGTACAGGGAGCCAAAAACAGCGCGCTGCCCATTCTGGCGGCGGCACTGCTGACCGGGGGAGAGAACGTGTTTTTCAACTGTCCTCATCTCTCGGACGTAGAAGCCTCCTGCGCCATTCTGCGCTATCTGGGCGGCACGGCAAAGCGCGAGGACAGCGCTCTGTTGGTGGATTGTACCGGCGTGGATCGCTGGAAGATCCCCGACGAGCTCATGCGCAAAACGCGCAGCTCGATCGTCTTTCTCGGAGCGGTGCTCGCGCGAACAGGCAGAGCCAGGCTCAGTCTGCCGGGCGGCTGTGAGATCGGCATGCGCCCGATCGACTTACATCTGCGCGCCCTGCGCGCGATGGGCGCTGCTATCTCGGAACGCCACGGCTACCTCGACTGCAAGGCGCCTCACGGACTGCATGGCGCGAAGATCACGCTGTCCTTTCCAAGCGTCGGCGCGACGGAGGACATTATGATCGCCGCTTCCACCGCGGACGGCACGACCACGATCTCCAACGCGGCAAGAGAACCCGAAATCGGCGATTTAGCCGCTTACTTAAACAAATGCGGCGCCAAGATCTACGGCGCAGGAGAGGGCGTTGTCGTCATTGACGGCGTACCGTCTCTCAGCGCTGCGGCGCACACGATGATCCCCGACCGGATCGTGGCGGCTACGCTGCTTTCCTGCGCGGCTGCGACCGGCTCGGAGCTCGTTTTGCGCGGCGCTGTCTCCGCCCATCTCGGCGCGGTGATATCCGTTTTGGAAGAGGGCGGCTGCCGCTTTGCTTGCGACGGCGGCGATCTCCGCATAACGGCTCCCGAACGGTTGAAAAGTCTGCGTGTTATACGCACCATGCCGTATCCGGGATTCCCGACCGACGCGCAGGCGCCTGTGATGGCGGCTGCAGCGACCGCCGACGGCACGTCGGTCATGATCGAAAACATTTTTGAGAACCGCTACCGCCATGTTCCGGCGCTCTGCCGCATGGGCGCGCAGATCCGCACGGAGGGCAAGGTCGCGGTGATAGAGGGCACGCGGCACCTCTACGGCGCGAAGGTCGAGGCAACCGACCTGCGCGGAGCCGCGGCGCTGGTGACAGCTGCACTTGCGGCGGAAGGCACCGGCGAGATCACCGGCGTTCACTATCTGGAACGCGGTTACGACGGTCTGGAGCAGACCTTGACTGCCCTAGGCGCGGACGTCAAAAAAATCTGATTGCAGCCGCAATCGAGAAGTAAGGAGGTAAAAAGCCCATGGCATTGAACGCGAAGCGGAAAAAAGAACTCGCCAAGCAGCGCAAGAAAAGCGCGAAGGAGGCGCAGAAGTACCACCGCGAGCAAGAGAAAAGGGCAAAAAAATCCTCTGAAAAAGCCCGGAAAAAGACTGATACCAAGCCCAGAAAACCATCCGCCAGCCGGATAGAGGAGGCAGTCAACTCGGGCAAAACCACCAAATTCAGAAAAATCAGCCGTGAGGAGAAGTTCCGCGAGGAGGGAGAGCGCAAGATACGCAACCTTCGTCCGCAGGACTTTGAGGACGGCTACTACATAGATGAATACAGCGAAAAGCAGCGCCAGGAGCGCCGAGCCAAGGTCATCCGCAAGCAGGAGCAGGAGGTCATCCGCCGCAACAAGAAGCCCATGACATCCAAACAGCTGAAGATCAGAAGGATCCTGATCGCTTCCGCGACCTTGCTTCTCGTCGTGATCATCGGCGTGATCCTGAGCTTCACGGTGCTTTTCAAAACCGAAAAAATCGAGGTCGAGGGCAGCAGTTACTACTATGACGACCAGATCATCGGCTTCAGCAACGTCACGCTGCAGCAGAACATTTTCATCGCCAAGATGAACAGCACGCCGCAGGCGATCATCGACAATCTCGCCTACGTGGAGGACGCCCGGGTGGATTTTGCCATTCCGGACACCGTCTCCATCACGATCACCGACGCGGTGCCGTCCTATTATATGAGAAACGGAAACAACTTCCTGCTCATCAGCGCCAAGGGAAGAATATTGGAGCAGACTGCGACGCAGCCGGAGAATCTTCCGGAGTTGGTCTGCGGTAACACCACCGAGACGGAGCCGGGAAAATACCTCGATTTTGCCGATCCCTCGATTCCCGATATCCTCAAAAGCGTCGCCAAAAGTCTCGCGGACAACAACTTTACCGACATTCGCGGATTTGACGTGAGCGATCCCTCCAAGGTCACCTTTGATTACGCCGGAAGGATCATCGTCAATCTGGGCGTGCCGGAGGATATCGACTACAAGCTGCGCACGGCGCAGGCAATCATTACCAAAAAGCTTGATCCAAACAACACCGGTCAGATCTACGGAACGCTCGATGTTTCTACCTGCAACAAGAATAAAATGTCGCGCTTCATTCCGTCTGCGACCAAGCCGACGACCACCGATCCGACGCAGCCGACGACCTCGCCGGAGGGAGAGAACGGCTATCAGCAGGGCAACGGCGGCAATAACGACGAGCTGACGGACAACGAATACACATGGACGCCCAACAATAACGCCGGCAACGGATGGACGCCCGACAGCGGCAATGCCGAGGGATACGGCAACGACGGCGCGTACAGTGATTACGGCGGCTACAGCGATTACGGCGATTACGGCGCTTACGGAGACGGCACCGGAGAGATTTGGTAACATCCGGAAGCAATTAATTTCTTGAAAACCATTGAAATTTAATTAAAAGTGTGATAATATAGTACCACAAGTATGTAAAATACGAATTTATGCACTTTTCTGATATATAAGTTGCGTTAAGGAGGAAAACAAAAATGGCTTTTGAGCTGGAACTTGAAAATGAGTATACCCCTAAAATTAAAGTAATCGGTGTCGGCGGCGGTGGCGGCAACGCTGTCAACAGAATGGTATCCACCGGAATCAAGAACGTGGAATTTATCGCAGTCAATACCGACGAACCGGTTTTAAGACTTTCAAAGGCAACCCAAAAGATCCACATCGGTGAGAAGCTCACCAGAGGCAAGGGCGCAGGCGCGAATCCTGCTATCGGTCAGAGCGCTGCCGAGGAGAGCAAGGAAGAGATCGCCGCACTCCTTAAGGATACCGACATGGTATTTGTCACCGCCGGCATGGGCGGCGGCACCGGTACCGGCGCGGCTCCTGTTATCGCGAAGATCGCCAAGGATATGGGCATCCTGACCGTCGGCGTTGTCACCAAGCCCTTCGCTTTTGAAGGCAAGAAGAGAATGACGCAGGCTGAGCAGGGCATCGCTGAGCTGACTCCCTGTGTTGACTCCCTGATCATTGTTCCTAACGAGGGACTCAAAAAGGTTTCCGACACCACCATCACCCTTCTCAATGCGTTTGAGATGTCCGACGACGTTCTCAGACAGGGTGTTCAGAGTATTTCCGACCTCATCCTGCTGCCCGGTCTGATCAACCTCGACTTTGCGGACGTTACCTCCGTCATGAAGGATGCCGGCAACGCGCACATGGGCATGGGCAAGGCTTCCGGCAAGGACAAGGCGAAGATCGCCGCGAACAAGGCTATCTCCAGTCCGCTGCTCGAGACCTCGATCGACGGTGCCAAGGGCGTTATCATCAACATCACCGCTTCCTCCGATATCAGCCTGGAGGATATCGACACCGCCGCGACCATGATCAAGGATAAGGTCAGCGAGGACGCCAACATCATCTGGGGTGCTGTGATCGACGACAAGATGAACGACGAGATGAGCGTTACCGTTATTGCCACCGGCTTCGGCGGCGCCGGTTCCATCGTCGAGGAAGAGCCTGAGGTCGACAACGTGATCGTTGACACACCCGTCGAGACGGCTGCGCCTTCCAAGTCCTCCAAGTCCTCCAAGACAGAGACCGACGATGACGACGACACCTTCTACGACATCATGTCCATCTTCAATAAATAATGCAAATGTATTCAGGCGGACAGCGCAGGCTGTCCGCTTTTTCTCTACCGCAGGAAGAAATCTTCCCACTCAACCAACGGTATGGTGACTTTTTTGATCTCTTCGGGTATAATCATAGGTGAAAGGAGGCGAGGGAATGGATCAGATGAAAATCGGACGTTTTATCGCCGAACGCAGAAAGCAATGCGGCTACACGCAGATGCAGCTGGCTGAAAAGCTGCATATCACCGACAGAGCCGTTTCCAAATGGGAAACCGGCAGGTCGATGCCGGATTCTACCATTATGCCGGAGCTTTGCAAGCTGCTGGGTATCACTCTGAACGATTTATTCAACGGGGAGGTCGTCATCATGGAGGACTACAAGAAAAAATCAGAAGAACTGATCATCGAAATGACAAGACAAAAGGAAGCGGCGGACAAAAAGCTGCTCTCGCTCGAGATCGTGATCGGCATACTCGCGATGCTGGCGCCCTTTTGTATGATCATCCTCGCGAGTTTTGTCACTATGCCCGACTGGCTGAGGATTTGCCTGATCATCGTCGGCTTTGTTCCCTGTATCATCGGGATAATGTACGCATTGAAAATCGAACAGACCGCCGGATATTATGAATGCGCCGAATGCGGTCACAGATATGTGCCGTCCTTCCGGAGCGTATTATTCGCGCCTCACTTCGGCAGAACCAGACGGATGACATGCCCGAAGTGTCACCAAAAATCATGGCAGAAAAAAGTGATCAATAAGTAATGATAACGCGGACAGCCGAAACTGTCCGCGTTTGTCAGTTTTCCATCTGTTTGCCGAGAAAAGCCGCCGCCGACTGCGCCAGCTTGATCTCCGTAGAGGATGGCACTTTCATGTTCTCGCTCGTCAGCATCACGACAGCGCCCATCACGTCGCCGGAAGCGATAATCGGGCTGATGACCGCCGCCTCGTGCAGAACGCCCTCGATCGGCTGTACGCCGCCGGCGTTTTGCTGCGTCGCGGTGTAGGTCTTGCGGCTGTCCATGTAGCTCTCCAGAACCGAGCTGACGCGCCGCTCCAAATATTCGCGCTTTGGTACGCCTGCCGCCGCGATCACATGGTCGGTATCACAAATCAACGTCGGCAGCATACTGATCCGTGCAATCACGTCCGCATACTGCCCCGCAAATTCCGACAACTCCCCGACCGGCGAATATTTCTTGAAAATAACCTCCCCGTCCGTCTCCGTATAAATCTCCAGCGGGTC
>CAMKSB010000072.1 GCA_946415335.1 uncultured Clostridia bacterium | reverse complement strand
GTCTCAACAGAATTAAGCAGACGAAACATGTCAACAGTATAGAAAACATCATAGTTGTTTTTCAGCCACCAGTTTCGTCCAGCCATTGACATCAGCTTCTGAAATAATCTTAAATCCGTTTTTCTTCCAGAAATGAGTTGATTGCGGATTTCCTTTATCTATTGCCAGCCGAACAGCCTTTTTTCCAATCGACCTCAAATAATCTATAACTTCGCTGATTATAGCTGTTCCTATCTGATTTCCTTGATATATCGGATTCATCATAAAGAATCCAATATACGCAATATCTGCATTTGGATATCCGTCAATCAGATCCATGACTGCCACTAATGCTTTATCTTCGTAGAACCCCACATAATACTTATCAGACATTGAGATGTTCGGTGGCGTAATATGCAAATCATTAAGAACCTGTTCTATAGTGGGCTTTGCCTCACAGTATCGATAAAACTGTCCATTGCCACAACATAGATTCAAAATGTTTTCAGCATCCGAATCTCCCATTTTGCGCACTTCATATTCTTTGCTAAATTCTAGGACGTTTATCATCAGATTTCCTCACGTAATCCATATTAGATCAATCATTCATACTATTTCAAATAGCCATCATTCTTCGGCTCGTACGGCACTGAAATGAAATCCTTCTTTTGGTGGTACAAGCAGCATACCGTCTCAATATGTTCCGTGTGAGGGAACATGTCTACCGGCTGGATCTTCCGGACGCGGTAGGGGCTGTTTTTGGTCAGGAAGCGCAGATCGCGCGCCAAGGTTTCGGGGTTGCAGCTGATGTAGACGACGGTTCTGGGCGACATCTTGATCAGCGAGCGCAGGAACTGCTCGCTGCTGCCGGCTCTCGGGGGATCCATGAACACCACGTCCGGTCGTTCGTCCTCCTCGGCGGCTGCCTCCATGAATTCGCCGGCGTCGCCCTTGAAGAAGCGGATGTTTTGCAGCTTGTTGGTCTTGGCGTTGATGATCGCGTCCTTGACCGCGTCGCCGTTGAGCTCCACGCCGACCACCCTGCCCGCGCCGCGTTTGGCGGCGACGATGCCGATCGTGCCGATGCCGCAGTACGCGTCGAGCACGGTCTCGTCGCCCTTCAAACCGGCGAATTCCATCGCCTTGTTGTAGAGCACCTCGGTCTGCACCGGGTTGATCTGGTAAAAGCTCTTGGGCGAGATACGGAACCGGCAGCCGCAGAGGATATCCTCAATGTACCCCTTGCCGTAGAGCACGTTCTGCCTGTCGCCGAGGACGAGGTTGGTGTTGTAGTGGTTGATATTCTGGACGATCGTGGTGATCTCCGGGAACTTCGCGCGGATCGCCTTGACGAAATTGTTCTTGGAGGGGAATACCGGCGTGCCGGTGACGAGCACCAGCATGACCTCGTTCGTCGCAAAGCCGCGGCGCACCAAGATATGCCGCAGAAAGCCCTTGCCGGTGTCCTCGTTGTAGGTCGTCATTTTGAAGGACGGCATGAGCTTGCGCACGCCGACGATGATCCTGTCGGCGGTCTCGTCCTCGATCATGCAGCTGTCGATGCCGACGACGTGATGCGTGCCGGACTGGTACACGCCGGAGATGATCTTGCCGGAGCGGTTGGTGTAGAACGCCGCCTGCACCTTGTTGCGGTAGTGGCAGGGCTTGTCCATGCCGATGATCGGCGCCGCCTTGCCGAAGCTGTGCAGCAGCTTTTCCACGCGGTTCTGCTTGAAGGCAAGCTGTGACGGATAGTCGGTGTCGAGCTGACAGCCGCCGCATTTCTTGTAGACGGGACAGCGCTGTGGTTTTGTATTCATGGAATCACCTGTTGTTTCGCGTATTGTCAGAACGATTCTGTAGTGACAGCCCTTGTGGCTGTCATGCCGGGGTCGGCTCAAAACGCAAATCACGAGTAAGAACCAAGCCCCTTTGATTTATATCTCATTGTACTGTAGGGTTTGGTCTTGACCAAACCGTGGGCAAACAGCAAGCCTTTGGTGCTCAATCTGCGGGTCGGTCAAGACCGACCCCTACAATTTTAGTATCAGATTGAACTTATGAGCCAGCCCCCTACATATTTTATCATCATAAGGGATAAAATACAAGGCGGTTTTTGAGGGAATCTGTCGGGAGTTCTGAAAAGCCGCCGCCTTGCTTGACAAATCCCGAAAAAAAGCATATACTGCTATCAGTAAACAGCAAAGGCGCTGTAGGAATGGTCCTGCAGCGCCGTTTTTTTGACCTTACAAAATTATTTAACGGGAGAGAAAGATTATGTCAAAGGTACCCGAAATGTTCGGCTGCATGGTGTTCAACGACAAGAAAATGCAGGAGAGACTGCCGAAATCCACCTACAAGGCGCTCAAAAAGACCATTCAGGACGGCGAGCCGCTGGATATCAGCGTGGCGAACGTCGTGGCAAGCGCCATGAAGGATTGGGCGATCGAGATGGGCTGCACCCACTACACCCACTGGTTCCAGCCGATGACCGGCGTGACCGCCGAGAAGCACGACAGCTTTATCCAGCCCAACGGCGACGGCGTGATCATGGAATTCTCCGGCAAGGAGCTCATCAAGGGCGAGCCGGACGCTTCCTCCTTCCCGTCAGGCGGCATCCGCGCCACCTTTGAAGCCAGAGGCTACACCACCTGGGATCCGACCTCTCCGGCGTTCGTCAGAGACGGCTCCCTCTATATCCCGACCGCGTTCTGCTCCTACACCGGCGAGGTGCTCGACAAGAAAACGCCTTTGCTCCGTTCGATGGAACGCCTGAGCGCCGAGGCGGTCAAGATCCTCCATCTGCTGGGCAAAACCGAGGTGACGCGCGTCGTCACCACTGTCGGCCCCGAGCAGGAGTACTTCCTGATCGACAAGGAACTCTACGATCAGCGCGAGGATCTCAAGCTGACCGGCAGAACCCTCTTCGGCGCGAAGGCGCCCAAGGGCCAGGAGCTGGACGACCACTATTTCGGCTCGATCAAGACCAGAGTCGCCGCCTTTATGAAGGATCTCGACGAGGAGCTGTGGAAGCTCGGCGTTCTCGCCAAGACCAAGCACAACGAGGTCGCGCCGTCTCAGCACGAGCTCGCGCCGATCTTCACCACCTCCAACATCGCGACCGACCACAACGAGCTGACCATGGAGATCATGCAGAAAACCGCTGAGCGCCACGGTCTGGTCTGCCTTCTTCACGAGAAGCCCTTCGCCGGCGTGAACGGCAGCGGCAAGCACAACAACTGGTCGCTCTCCACCAATACCGGCGAAAACCTGCTCAGCCCCGGCAAGCGCCCCGAGGAAAACCTGCAGTTCCTGCTGTTCCTCGCGGCTGTCGTCAAGGCGGTGCATGAGTACCAGGATCTTCTCCGCATCACCGTCGCGACTGCCGGCAACGACCACCGCTTAGGCGCGAACGAAGCGCCGCCGGCGATCATCTCCATGTATCTCGGCGACGACCTCGGCAAGCTGGTGCAGTCCATCATCGACGGCGAGGAATATGTCAGCCACGGCAAGGAGCGTATGCAGACCGGCGTCGACGTGCTCGCCGACTTCAAGAAGGACACCTCCGACCGCAACCGTACCTCTCCGTTCGCCTTCACCGGCAACAAATTCGAGTTCCGTGCTCTCGGTTCCGCACTGAATATCGGCTGCCCGAACTACATGCTCAACACCATGGTCGCCGAGGAACTGGGTCAGTTCTATGAGGCGCTCAAGGACGCGAAGGACATGGATGCCGCTGTCCAGGGGCTGATCCGCAAGACCTTTATCGAACACCAGGCGATCATCTTCAACGGCGACAACTACGCCGACGAATGGGTGGAGGAAGCCAAGAGACGCGGTCTGCTCAACCTCAAATCCGTTCCCGAAGCCTACGCGCACTTCATGGATCAGAAGAACGTCGATCTCTTTGTCAAGAACAACATCGTCACCGAAGCCGAGTACCGCGCCCGCTGCGAGATCGAGCTGGAGACCTACTGCAAGCAGATCAACATCGAAGCGCTCACCATGATCGACATGGCGCGCAAGGACATCACCCCGGCTGTCTCCGCCTTTGTGCGCGAGCTGACCGATACCGCGCTCGCCAAAAAAGCGCTCTCCGCGGCGATCCCGACCTCTGTGGAGGAAAACCTGATCATGAGCCTCTCCAATAAACTCGTCTGCTTTGTCAACAAGACCGCCGAGCTCGAGGACGCGGTGATCAAGGCTGACGAATACGCCGGCGACAACCTGGCGCACGCCGCGTATTTCCGCGAGAACGTGTTCGCCAAAATGCAGGAGCTCCGCGCCGTCGGCGATTCCATGGAAACCGAAACCGCCGCCGAATACTGGCCGTTCCCGACCTATACCGATCTCCTGTTCAGCATCTAACAGAAAGAACCAAGGGCTTGACGTTTTGTCGAGCCCTTTTTTGCCAAATATGAACAAATCGGGTTTTATGAAAAAAATATCTTGAAATTGAAGTCGAAATGTTGTATAGTAATAAAGTATGAATATTATAATCCAATAATATGCGCTATTTTATGATTTGCAAAGGTTGATTCGATGGAAGAAAAAAATGAAGTGATAATTTCCGCAAAGCTCATCGTAGAGGTTATCCGCAAAAACCTGATTTTTATCATCGTTGCTGCGGTTGTATTCGGTTCGGCTGCATTTATTTATAACAAGTTTTTTGTTGCCAAGCGTTATACCACGACCTTCTCCGTTTACGTTGAAACCAAGATGGATGCGATCGATCCGGCTACCATCAACAATATCGCCAGTCTGATCAATATGCAGAACTACGCGACGAAGCTGGTCAATACCTACATCCGTCTGCTCGACACCTCTACCTGCTACAAGCGGCTGTCCGCCGCGCTTGACGGCGAGTATTCGCCGGACGCGCTCAAAAGCATGATCACCTACACCACTGACGAAAAAACGCAGGTGTTCGACATCAACGTGACCGCCGGATCTCCGGAGGACGCGCTGGAGATCGCGCAGAGTTACTGCACGGTAGCGCCGCAGGTGATCTCCGACCTCAACTCCAACACCACGCTGAAGGTCGCCGACGAGCCGGAGCTGCCGACCAGCCCGGTCTATCCGCAGGCAGGACGCGCCGCCGTTATCGCAGCGCTGATCGGCGTTGTGCTGATGCTGATTGTGGCGTTCGTCCGCCATTTCATGGACAAGAATATCCGATACAACGACGAAATGACGGAGATCTACGGCATCCCGATCCTGGCGGCGATCCCGAACTTTGACCGCTATCTCGGTCAGAAGAGCACCGCTCAGAAGAATGCCGCTGCCAGAAGCAGCGAAAGCAAGACAACATCTTGAAAGTGAAGGCATAACCTATGATCAAGAAAAAACAAAAGCCAAGAGAAAAAAGACCGGAGAACCCGATCGATCTTGAAACGATCGCGTTCCAGATCCGCGAATCCTATAAAACGGCGCGTGCCAATATCGTCTATTCCATCATCAAGAAGGGCTGTAAGAAGATCGTCTTTACCAGCAGCAACAAGGGTGAGGGAAAGACCGTTACCTCGGTCAACGTCGCCATCGCGCTTGCGCAGCAGGTCAACACGCGCGTGCTGATCATCGACTGCGACCTGCGCCGTCCGCAGCTGCACAACGCGCTCAATATCGACGCCTCTCCCGGACTGACCAACTTCCTCAACGGCGAAGTGACGCAGGACGAGATCATCCGTCCCACCAAGGTCGAAAACCTCAAGGCGGTCACCTACGGCGCCGTTCCGCCCAACCCCTCGGAGCTGATGGCGAGCGGCAGCATGAAGGACTTCATCATGAGCGTTGAGAAAGACTTCGACTTCATCATCTTCGACACGCCGCCGATCGGCGTTGTCATCGACGCCATCCCGATCATCAAGAGCGCTGACGGTGTTGTCATCGTCGTGAAAAATGACGTCACCACCTATCCTGATCTTAAAAAGATTATCGGCATTGTCAACCGCAACGGCGGAAAGATCCTCGGCACTATTATCAACAGTATTGATACCACCCGCACCAGAAAATTCGGCAGGAAGTATTATTATAAATACGACTATAAGTACGGCTACGGCTACGGTTACGGCTACTACTAAACAGATTCTGTAGTATGAGATGCGGAGGGATTATGTGACGACGAGGACTGTGGACGGCGTAGAGTTCCGTTATGAGGAAAGACGCGCCTATAGCTTTGTGAAGCGCGTATTCGACCTCATCGCGTCTATGCTGTTTCTTGTCCTGTTTTTCTGGGTGTTTCTGGCGATTGCGATCGCGATCAAGCTGGACGACGGCGGCCCCGTTTTTTATATCAGCAACAGGGTAGGGCGTTTCGGCAAAGAGTTCCGGTTCTACAAGTTCCGGAGCATGCAGGCTGACGCTGAATCTCAGATCAAGGATTTAGAACAACTCAACGAACAGAGCGGACATCTGTTCAAAATAAAGGACGATCCCCGGATAACCAGGGTAGGCAGATTTCTCAGGCGCACCAGTCTGGACGAGCTGCCGCAGATTTTCAATATTTTCAAGGGCGACATCAGCTTTGTCGGACCGCGTTCACCGCTTCCGCGGGAAGTGGCGAACTACACCCCCAAGGCAATGCAGCGGCTTTCCATCATCGGCGGGCTGACCTGTTACTGGCAGATCAGCGGCAGAAGCACCATCGACTTTGACGGTATGCTCGCGCTCGACGAACGCTATATCCGCGAACGCGGCATTCTGACGGATTTGAAGATCCTGGTTTTGACCATCCCGGCTGTCATCAGGGGAGACGGCGCTTATTAATTTCGAATTTATTCAGTAGGGTTCGGTCTTGACCGAACCCTGCATTTGTTTTTGCATGAGTGCCAATTCGCGGCACAGCCGCATGAAAAATCACCGCTGCACTTGCATTTGCGCCAAAAATAGTGTATGATATAGAGTGACGAATCATATCATGCGGTATTTTGCCGTAATTTTGAGATTAACGAGGACTTGATAATATGAAAGGTATTATTCTCGCAGGCGGCTCCGGCACGCGCCTGTATCCGCTGACAAAGGTGACTTCCAAGCAGCTGCTGCCGGTCTATGACAAACCGATGATCTACTATCCCATGTCGGTGCTCATGAGCGCCGGGATCCGGGATATCCTCATCATTTCCACGCCGCAGGACACGCCGCGCTTTGAGGAGCTGCTCGGCGACGGCGAACAGTTCGGTCTGCACTTGACCTACGCCGTCCAGCCGTCTCCCGACGGACTCGCGCAGGCGTTCATCATCGGCGCGGATTTCATCGGCGACGACTGCGTCGCCATGGTGCTCGGCGACAATATTTTTGCCGGTCACGGTCTCAAAAAGCGCCTGAAGGCGGCGGTCGAGAACGCGACAAACGGCAAGGGCGCCACGGTGTTCGGCTACTATGTCGACGATCCGGAGCGCTTCGGCATCGTGGAATTCGACAAGAACGGCAAGGTCGTCTCCATCGAGGAAAAGCCGCAGAAGCCGAAGTCCAATTACTGCGTGACGGGACTGTATTTCTACGACAACAAGGTCGTGGACTACGCGAAAAACCTCACGCCCTCCGCCAGAGGCGAGCTGGAGATCACCGATCTCAACCGCATCTACCTCGAGAATAACGCCCTCAACGTGGAGCTGCTCGGTCAGGGCTTCACCTGGCTCGACACCGGCACCCACGAGAGTCTGGTCGACGCGACCAACTACGTCAAGACCATGGAGGATCATCAGCACCGCAAGATCGCCTGTCTGGAGGAGATCGCCTATCTCAACGGCTGGA
>CAMKSB010000071.1 GCA_946415335.1 uncultured Clostridia bacterium | reverse complement strand
CCGTTTTTTGTGCTATAATGGAGGCATCTGATCATGAAAGGAAGATGCCTATGAATCCTTCAATCGTCAACCAACAGATACGCAAGGTCTCCAATACGTCGGCGTTGCCGGTGCTGATCTTTGCGCTCGGACAGCTGGTGTTCGGTACGATCGCCGGCGTCATTTTCACGGTTATGGAGCGTTCCGGTATCGCGCTTTCCGACGAAATGAAATCCCTGATCCTCTACTCCGCCGTTTACATCGTCGGCGGCGGTATCGCGGTGCTGGTTTTTTACCTCGTCAGGAGCAAAGAGACCGGTCTGCGCCTTGGACAAGTGTTTCAAAAGCCGAAGCAGTCCGTCGGCTGGATCATCAAATGGTTTGTGATCATCTGGGGCATGACCTACCTTACCAATTTTTTCACCTCTATGTTCACCGCGATAATGAAGCTGCTCCATATCGAGCTGCAGGCGCCTCAGATCCGGTTCAACACCGACCCGTTCGGCATTTTCGTCTCGGTCTTTTCCATCGCGATACTCGCGCCGGTGTTTGAGGAGCTGATTTTCCGGTCGGCTGTCTACCGCAACGCCGAGGTCATGGGACAGGGCTTTGCGATCATCGCTTCGGCGCTGTTATTCGGGCTCATGCACCAGAACTACGCGCAGCTCTTCTACACCTTCGTGATGGGCATGGGCATGGCATTTTTGGTCGCGAAAACGCGCTCGGTCATTCCGGCGATGCTCTTCCACTTCCTGCTCAACGGCTACGCGGTGCTCACCGGAACCCTGCTGAAGGACGTTGTCAATATCGACGCGAGCAATCCCTCTCAGCTAAGGGATCTGCTCGTCATCAATCCCGGTCTGATAGCGACGATACTGATCCCGGCGCTGTTCAACATCGGTATGATCGTTGCCGGTATTGTGCTGCTGATCGTCACCCTCGTCAAGTGCAGGGGCAGGCTCGGTCTGATCGGCAGTGTGTTCCTGGTCGGTATGGGCAAAAAAATCGCGGTATTCTTTACCGCGCCGGTGATGATCATCACGATCGTTTTACTTTTCGTCAGCACGATCATCAACGCGATCGGTATTCTGAGATAAAGCAACAGGGACGCGCTCGCGTCCCTGTTTTCTTTTAGGCAACACCGCACAATTTGCGGCGCACGCCTTGCTTGAATATTATTCCGTCAGCCTGCCCAAAAAAGTCTCGGCAAGGCGCCAGCCTTACCTCGCTTTTTTGTCCAACCTGACGAAAAATCTTACATCGCAATCCGCACACCTAAATTATGCGGTATTGCCTTTATTCCGCCGGCTCTTCTGCCGGTTCTTCTGTCTGTTGGGTAGGCGGCTCGGTGGTCTGTTCCTGCGCCTTGGTTTCTTCCTTGGTCGGCGCTGCGTCCGTCGGTTTCGCGGTGACATAGACCACGCAGCCGACACGCAAGCCGTTATGCGTTGTCAGCGTGACCGTGCTTTCGCCGGCTTTCAAAGCTTGGATATGCAGAATGCCGCCCGACATCTCCGCCGATATGCAGTCGCTGCTGACGCTGATCGCGCATTTTTTGATCGCCGCGTTGTCCGGCTCGATGCTGACGTGGATGCCGGCGCTGCCGCCTTCGCCGATGGTGACGGAGCCGCGTTCCAGCGTGATGCCCGTGACCGCCAGCGCCTCGATCTCGGCTGCGACGTTGCCCTGAATGGCGCCCAGATACGGGTTGACATGGGCGCTCGTCACCGTGTCGGGAGGAATATTGCCCTGCGCCGGCTTGGTGGTCGGCTGCGTCGCCTTGACCGTCGGCTTGGTCGTCTCCTGTTTTTTGGTAGTCGGCTGCGTTGATGCCGCCTGGGATGTACCGGCTGCCGTCGGCGCTGTTGTGCCGGCAGTTGCCCTGACGGACGCCCCCTCGTCCGGCGTTGCGGAATCCGCCGTCGCCGCCGAATCGGGCGTTGCCACCTGCTGCGGCTGTGAGCACGCGGCAGTGCCGGCAATGACAAGCGCTGCCAATACCGCTAATAGTATTCTCTTCATAACCCTTCACCACGCAAATATCTTGCGTAATACTATTCTTTGATAAAAGACTTTAAAACAGATGTCGATGGAAAATTCCGCAGAACAAGGCGGAGGACGCAGGAATCCTGACGGATTCCGAGGACGACAACGCAGTTATGCGAAATTTTACACGGCAGATGTTAAAGGATTTTATTAGAGAATAGTATAAAACACACAATAACATTTTTCGTCATTCTTCCGTCAAAAACGGAGAAATACCAAGTAATATTATAATACAAACAGCGCGGATACGTCAAGTCTCCGCGCTGTGAAAATTATGTGAAATTTTATACCGGACGAAGCACGTTGCCGAGCTTGTTTCTCGGGATCGAGAAGGCGACGTTATTGGCGTGATCGCCGACGCGTTCCAGAATGGTGAGCATATCGAGGAATACCGTGCCGTTTTCGGCGCTGCAAACGCCGTCGTTCATACGGCGGATGTGGTTGAACTTGTAGATCTTGACGTGGCTGTCGAGCGAACTCTCCGTCTCGATGATGGACTTGGCGAGGTCAAAATCCATGCTCTGTGCCTTGAACAGCGTAAAGCCCTCGTCGATCAGCTTGGTGACCATCTCGTCGAGGTTATGCATTTCCTCCAGCGCCTCGTCGGAGAACTTCATCTTCTTTTCCATCATCTCACGCGCGCACTCGGTGATATTCTCCGCGTGGTCGCCGATCCGCTCGATATCCTGTATCGCGGAGTACATAACGCCCATGGTTTTGCGGTCGCTGTCGAGGATATCCAGACCGTTGATCTTGACGATATAGCGCGTGATCTCGCTGGTGAGATAATCGATGACCTTCTCGTTTTTCTCGACCTTCGTTATCGCGTTGGTATCGTGCTCAAAGAACGCCTTCATCGCGTAGCGGTAGTTCTTCTGTGCCAGGTCGCTCAGACGCTTGCACTCGTTCTCGACCGAGAGAACCGCCATCGGCGGCGTGGTGAGAATACGGTTATCGAGATAGACCGTCGCCATTTTCTCCTTGTCATCGTCGATATCGGGCAGGATCAGCATGGTCAGCTTGAGGATCAGATCCGAGAACGGCAGCAGGATCACCGTGATCGCGATGTTGAAGAAGATATGCGTAGCGGAGATCTGCGCCGCAAGTCCGAGGGTATCGGCAGGAATGATCATTCCGATCCACTTGGTGACCGGGAGGAACATCGTCAGAAGCGTCATCAGCAGCGCGCCGATGCCGGAGATCAGGAAGTTGGACAGCGCGATCTGCTTGGCGGTACGGTTCGCGCCCAGCGAGGAAATAAACGCCGCGGAGCACGCGCCGACATTGAAGCCGTAAATGACATAGACCGCCTGATCCAGATTGGTGATAACGCCCGCCATCGCCAGCGCCATGAGGATACCGACCGAAGCCGAGGAGCTCTGGATGATGCCGGTAAAGACCATGCCGACCAGCAAACCGATCAGCGGGAAGGTAAGGTTGTCGGCAATGCTGACGAACGCCGGGGTCTCGCCCATCCATTTGAGGTTGGAGCTCATCAGCGACAAGCCCAGGAAGAGCATGCCGAAGCCGGCGGCGATCTGTCCGTAATACTTGTGGTTGTTCTTGTGGCTGAAGGTAATAACGACCGCGCCCAGGAAGATGAAGATCGGCACGATCGCCTTGATGTCGATCGCCATCAGCAGCGAAGTGACGGTGGTACCGATCTTGGCGCCGAAGAGCACGCCGATCGCCTGCCCAAGCTCCATCAGTCCGGCGTTAGCGAAACCAACCACCATCGCGTCCGTCGCCGACGAACTCTGGATGACCGCCGTGACAAGCACGCCGACCAGCATAGCGAAGAATTTGTTGCTCGTGATCTTCTGCAGCAAGGTTCTCAGCTTGTTACCGGCGGCAAGTTCCAAGCCCTCGCCCATGCTTTTCATGCCGATGAGAAACAGTCCCAAACCGCCCAGCGCCATAATGACGCTTAGAATGATACTACCAGTATCCATATAGCTTCCCTCTTATTTTTCAGATTCATGTTGACATTAGTCTACAGCATTATTATATCACACTTATTGCGATTTTTCTACAAATTTCTTGCGCTTTTTTGAATTCACTCGGATTTGTACAAGGCGTACAATTTGAGGGTATTTTTTTGTTTTGATTGACATTGCGGCAAGGTTATATTACAATAAAACCGGAGTGATGAAATGAAGATCCAAACCGAGCGGCTGACGATCGTACCGCTGACGCAGGAACACCTTGACACCGCCTGTCTCTATATGCTGAACCCGGATAACGCGCAGATGATGGTCTATCTTCCGGCTGAAAGCCGCGAAGAAGTCCGCAAATTGATTGAAAAAGCGGTGCTCGAACGGCAGAAAAGCGAGCCGGAATACCTGGAATACGCGGTGCTGCTCGGGAATGAGCATATCGGCGGACTGACGATGTACTTTGAAGGTCACCCGGAACGCGGCGAGCTGGGATGGATCATCCGGCTGGACTGTCAGGGCATGGGATACGCCGCCGAAGCGGCGCAGGGACTGATGGACTATTTTCGCGAAGCCTACGGCGTGCAGCGGTTCATCGCGCATTGTGACAGCGAAAACGCCGCTTCCCGGCGCGTGATGGAAAAGCTCGGCATGACGCTTAAAGAGATCCACGGCGGCAGGCTGAACCGGTCATCCACGGAAGAACGGCAGGAATGCCTTTACGAAATACAATATGAGCAAAACCCAAAGGAGTTGATAAACAAATGAAAAAAACACTATCGCTGATCCTCGCGGCGATCATGACGCTCTCGCTGATGGCAGGCTGCAAGCAGACGCCCAAACCGCAGTCTGACTTTTCAAGCGCGGTCAGCGGCGCAAGATCAGACCTGAGCAGCGCGCTGAACGGCGTTCAGTCCGATATCAACAGCGCCATTGACGGGGCAAAGTCCGACGTAAGCAGCGCTTTGGACGGCGCAAAATCCGACCTGAGCAGTGCGCTGGACGGCGCAAAATCCGACCTGAGCAGCGCTTTGGACGGCATCGTTTCACGGGGAAAGGTCAATGAGGATTCCAGCTCGTCCTCCGGCGGTCATCAGGCGCAGACGGTCTACACCATGGACGACGTAAGGGCGCTGAAACGGACGAATATCTTTGCCGCCAATGCGATCGAGCACATCTTTGACGGCACGATCAACAGCAAGGGCAAGGCGACGGGCTACCACTACGACAATATCGACGGCAGCAAGGGCAGCATCATTCCCGGAACCGCCAGCAAGCCCGACAAGAACGGCGTGTACACCGCCAAGGTCGAGGTCAGCGGCGTGAAGAAGAACGGCTTTTCGTCCTTCTATCCGGACAGCTGGTCGCCGCAGCAGGTGGTCGACGCGATCAACGAAGCATACGAGGACGCGCTTTCCGACAAGAGCAACAAGCAGGGCGACCTGTGGATCGGCTACGCCGGCGATCTGGAGATCGACATGTACCTCAACAACAAGAAGCTGATCACCACGGCTTATCCGATCTACCAGGGAGGTTGACATGATTCAATTTTCGATCAAGCCCGGCAAGGGCAAGCGTCCGCCGACGGTTCAGTTTGAGGACGATCACTACGCGCTCGCTTCCGAGTTGTTATTGGCGGAAAGAAGTATCCTTCCGCAGCTGTGCGAGCTGCTGACGAATGCCGCCGAGGAGGATTTCACGGAAGAGAGCCTGAGCGGCAATGCCTTCACCGTGGAGGTCAGCCGCCGCAAGACCGTTATCACCAACGACATCACGGATAAAACGCTGGAGATCCCGACAGCCGATCTGAGAGCCGCCGCGGAAGCCTACGCCAAGGCGCTGAAAAAATAAACGACATACGTCAGATGTTTTGGAACGGAAAGATTATCAATAAATCAATGCTCCGTAGGGGACGGCATCCCTGACGTCCCGTAATGACTGACGTTTGGTTCAGCGGGACGTGTAGGAACCCGTCCCCTACGGAAAAGTATCATAAATAAATTAACCTTTCCGTACTCTGTAGTGACAGGGCTCGTCCCTGTCAGCTTCATATTGAACATGAAACCTCACCGTAGGGGCGACCATTGGTCGCCCGAGACAGGAAGCATATCTTTTCCGATCAACCATCGGTAAAATCGGACGGCGCGGTTTGCCGGGCGTGCAATGCACGCCCCTACGATTTCAATACCAACTTTCATTTACGAACGCCAAACGCAAGCCGGGAGACCACGAGGGTCTCCCCTACAGTGTAAAGGATAACATAAAGCCACACCTTTCGGGGTGTGGCTTTTTTGTCTGGATCACATCAGCGAGCAGACCAGATCGGTGTACTCGGAGGGGTTTTCAAGCGGCAGACCTGCGATCAGGAGCGCCTGACAATAGAGGACTTCGGCGTACTTCTTCGCCTTGTCGATATCGGTCTGAACCAGGGATTCCATGGTCTTGACGGCGCTGTGGTTCATGTTCAGTTCGAGCACGCGCTGCGCCTTCATGCCGCTGTCGGGCTGGACGGCGTTGAAATACTTCTCCATCTCAAAGGAGATACCGCCCTTCGCGGTCAGGCAGACCGGATGGGAAACGAGCTTCTTGGAGGCGGTGACCTCCGCAACCTTGTCGCCGAGTGTTTCCTTGACAAAGGTGAGCAGGGCGGTGCTTTCCTTCTCGTCGGCAGGGGTTTCGTCGGAATCAATGCCGAGGTCGTCGTTCATCGCGGAGCAGAACGTCTTTTCCTTGTAACTCATGAGCGTCTGGATGGTGAACTCGTCCACGTCCTCGGTGCAGTAGAGGATCTCGTAGCCCTTGGAACGCAGCAGCTCGGTCTGGGGAAGCGCGTCGATCGCGGCGGCATTCTCGCCGGTGGCGAAGTAGATGAATTTCTGGTCTTCCTTCATGCGGTCAACGTATTCCGCAAGGGTGACGGGCTTCTTCTCGGTGGAGGAATAGAACATCAGCAGATCGACCAGCTCATCCTTGTGCATACCGTAATCGGCGACACAGCCGTATTTGAGCTGTCTGCCGAACGCCTTGAAGAACTTCTCGTAGTCCTCGCGGCTGTTTTTGAGCATGGAGGTCAGCTCGTTCTTGACCTTCTTTTCGAGGTTCTTGGCAATGGTGAGCAGATGGCGGTCGTGCTGGAGCATTTCTCTGGAAATATTGAGAGAAAGATCGGCGGTGTCGACGATACCCTTGACGAAGCGGAAGTGCTCGGGAACCAATTCCTCGCAGTTGTCGGTGATCAGCACGCCGCTGGAATAGAGCTGCAAGCCCTTCTTGTATTCCTTGGTGTAGTAGTCGTAGGGTGTGGAGGACGGAATATAGAGCAGCGCCTTGTAGGTGACGACGCCCTCGACGGAGGTGACGATCGTGCGCAGGGGCTTCTCCATGGCGAAGAACTTCTCCTGATAGAACTTGTCGTACTCGTCCTGGGAAACGTCCTTCTTCGGTCTCTGCCAGATGGGAACCATGCTGTTGAGCGTCTCGCGCTCGGTGTATTCCTCATACTCCGGGTGATCGCTGTCCTTGGTCTCCTCCTTGACGCGGCTCTTGGTCATGTCCATGACGATCGGATAGCGGATATAGTCGGAATAGCGCTTGACAAGGCTCTGCAGGCGGTACTGCTCGAGGAACTCGTCGTAATTCTCCTCGTCGGTGTTGTCCTTGATCTCAAGGATGATCTTGGTGCCGAGCTTGTCCTTCTCGGTCTCGGTGACGGTGTAGCCGTCAGCGCCGGAGGATTCCCAGCAATAGGCGGTGTCGCTGCCGTATTTCTTGGTGATGACGGTGATCTTCTTCGCCACCATGAAGGCGGAATAGAAGCCCACGCCGAACTGTCCGATGATGTCGATATCGTCGGGCTTTTCCTCCATCTCCTGCTTGAACTTGTAGGAGCCGGAGGAGGCGATGGTGCCGAGGTTGTTTTCGAGGTCGTCCTTGTCCATGCCGATACCGTTATCCTCGATGGTGAGGGTACGGCTGTCCTTGTCGGCGTGCAGCTCGATTTGGAAATCACTTCTCGTCATGCCGAGCTTGTCGTCGGTCAGAGCGATGAAGCAGAGCTTGTCGATCGCGTCGCTGGCGTTGGAGATCAGCTCGCGCAGAAAGATCTCCTTGTGCGTGTAGATGGA
>CAMKSB010000070.1 GCA_946415335.1 uncultured Clostridia bacterium | reverse complement strand
GTTATTGTGCGTTCTGCCAGCCGGTGCCGTTCTGTACCGGAATGACGGTGGTGGGTTCGGTGACGGCTTCGGGTGCGGGCTGGGCGTTCTTTTCGTCGAGCTGCTTCTGGAGCTGCTGAACGTTCTGCTTCAGGGTTTCGATCGCTTTCTTGTTCTCTTCTCTCTCAGCGGCGAGTCTCTTTTCCTCGGCTGCTTTTCTGGCTTCGCTGAGCTTCTTAGCCTCTGCGGCTTTCTTGGCTTCCTCTGCCTTCTTCGCTTCGGCTGCTTTCTTTGCCTCTGCCGCCTTCTTTGCTTCTTCCGCTTTCTTGATCTCGGCTGCCTTCTTGGCTTCCTCCGCCTTCTTTACTTCGGCTGCCTTTTTCGCGGCTGCCGCCATCTTTGCTTCGTTGGCTTGCTTGGCTGCGGCTGCCTGTGCCTGCTGGAGCTTATCCTGCTCCGCCTTCTTCTGCATCAGCTGCTGTGCCTGCTGCTTTGCCAGATCCAGTGTGGTCGTTTTCTTGTCAGCGGCTACGGTGGTGCTCTGTGTGGTCTGTGCCTTCTGCTTGTTGTTGTTGATGACGTTGACGCCGACGACGGTTCCGATGGCGGATACGCTTGCGATGGCTGCGAGTACGATGGCGATGATGACGGCTTTCTTTTCGTTGTTCTTTTTCATGGTGATTTTCTCCTTTAGATTTGATTTATTCAGCGGGATGTTTTTCGTTTCGTTCCCTTGACTGTGACTAAAGTATACCAGACAGACTATGACAACACCCTTACAAAAAACAGGCGATTTGAAAAAAATTCAAAAAATTTTAAAAAAATTTTCCGCACGGCAGAACCATGCGGAATTTTTCTTTTCTTAGTTATATGATAAAGCCGCCGTTCACACCGAGCACCTGCCCGGTGATAAAGCCGGCTTTGCCGGAGCACAGGAACACCGCCGCGTCGGCGATCTCCTTTGGCGTGCCGAGAGCATTCAGGGGCGTTTCCTCCCTGAGCTCGTCGAGCGTCGCTTCGTCGAAGCCCTTCATCATGTCGGTCATCACCACGCCGGGCGCGATACAGTTCACGCGCACGCCGGAGAGTCCGACTTCCTTGGCGAGCGCCTTGGTCAAGCCGATCACGCCTGCCTTTGAAGCGCTGTAATGCACCTCGCAGGACGCGCCGACCTGTCCCCACATGGAGCTGATGTTGAGGATCACGCCGCTGTGGTTTGGCAGCATCCAGCGCTGCAAGACCTCGCGGCAGCAGTAGAACACGCCGTCGAGGTTCACGCCGGTCATGCGTTTCCAGTCCTCGTCGCTGAGGTCGGTGAACAGCTTTTGCTGCGCGATACCGGCGTTGTTGACGAGCACGTCGATCTGTCCGAAGCTTCGGGCGATCTCGTCCATCATGGCGCTGACGGAAGCGCTGTCCGCGACGTCGGCGCAGAAGGCGGCGGCTTTCACGCCGAAGCGTTCGGAAAGCTGCGCTGCCAGTCGTTCCGCCTTTTCGCGGTTGTGGTGATAGTGTACGGCGACGCTGCAGCCGGCTTCGGCAAAGGCTTCACAAAGCGCCGAGCCGATACCGCCTGAGCCGCCGGTGATCAATACATGTTTCATAGGCAATTACTTCTTTGGCTTGAAGCCGTCCTTGAGGCTGACGCTGCGGTTGAATACCAGGTGCTCCGGGGAGCTGTCCTTGTTGTCCACGCAGAAGTAGCCCAGACGCATAAACTGGAAGCTCTTGGGCGCGGTCGCTGTTGCAAGGTTTTTCTCCGCCTTGCAGCCGGTCAGCACGTCAAGGGAATGGGGATTGAGGTAGTCGAGGAAATTGCGGTCGCCGACGTCCGGATCGGGAACGGTAAAGAGGTTGTCGTAGAGTCTGACCTCCGCGTCGGCGCAGTTGTTCGCGTCTACCCAGTGAATGGTGCCGCGTACCTTTCTGCCGTCGGGCGTATTGCCGCCGCGCGTCTCGGGATCGTACTCGGCGAATACGGTGGTGACAACGCCGTTGTCGTCCTTCTCACAGCCGGTACACTTGACGATATAGGCGGATTTCAGGCGTACCTCGTTGCCGGGATACAGGCGCTGATATTTCTTGATGGGTTCCTCCATGAAGTCGTCCGCCTCGATCCAGCACTCGCGCGAGAAGGTGACGGTTCTGGTGCCGTCCTCGGGACGGTTGGGGTTGTTTTCAACTTCGAATTCCTCGCTCTGTCCCTCGGGATAGTTGGTGATCACCAGCTTTACCGGGCGCAGCACGCACATGGCGCGTTCGGCGGTCTCGTTGAGGTCGTCGCGCAGGCAGTGCTCCAAAAAGCTGTATTCAACGATAGAGTTGACCTTGCTCACGCCGATCTGGTCGATAAAGGAACGGATGGAGCGCGGTGTGTAGCCGCGTCTGCGCAGTCCGCAGAGGGTGGGCATTCTCGGATCGTCCCAGCCGCTGACGTGACCGTCCTCGACGAGCGTGCGCAGCTTGCGCTTGGACATGACGGTGTTGTTGATGCCCAGACGCGCGAACTCGATCTGACGGGGCTTGCAGGGCGCGGAGATATTGTCGATCACCCAGTCGTACAGCGGACGGTGCGCCTCAAATTCGAGGGAGCACAGGCTGTGGGTGATGCCCTCGAGCGCGTCCTCGATCGGATGGGCGAAGTCGTACATCGGATAAATGCACCAGGTATCGCCCGTGCGGTGATGATGGAGTCGGTTGATGCGGTAGATGACCGGGTCGCGCATGTTGAAGTTGCCGGAAGCGAGGTCGATCTTGGCGCGCAGCGTCATGCTGCCGTCGGGGAACTCGCCGGCTCTCATGCGGCGGAAGAGGTCGAGGCTCTCCTCCTTCGGTCTGTCGCGGAAGGGGCTCTGCGCCGGGGTCTGGATGTCGCCGCGGAATTCGCGCATCTGCTCGGGCGTCAGCTCGCAGACGTAGGCGAGACCTTTTTCGATCAGTTCCTCGGCGAACAGGTACATCTGCTCAAAATACTGGGAAGCATAGAAGAAACGGTCGCCCCAGTCGAAGCCCAGCCATTGGATATCCTCCTTGATCGCGTCGACGTACTCGACGTCCTCCTTGGTCGGGTTGGTGTCGTCCATGCGCAGGTTGCACACGCCGTTGTATTTTTCGGCGGTGCCAAAGTCGATGCAGATCGCCTTGGCGTGACCGATATGCAGATAGCCGTTCGGCTCGGGCGGAAACCGCGTGTGTACGGTTTTTCCCTCATAAGCGCCGCCTTCGGCAATATCCTCGTCGATAAAGTTGTGAATGAAGTTACCGGACATAACTTCATTGTTGATTTCAGCCATTATTCATTGCCTCCGTTTAATTTTTCCAAACCGATCTCGAGTCGTCTCAGGGACTCATCTCTGCCCAGAATATCCAAAATTTCGATCGCGCCGCCGGGGGTGACGGTCTTGCCTGCCGCGGCGATGCGTACCGGCCACATGACGGTGCCGTTTTTCAAGCCCTTTTCGGTCGCCATATTGATCAGGCAGTCGTGGATGGGCTCGGCTTCCCATGCAGGAAGGGCTTTCAGGCGCTCGTAGGCTTCTTTAAGCACCGCCGGCGCGTTTTCAAGGTTGGTCTTGCTCTTTTTGTTGACAAAGAGGTCTTTTTCGTATGCGGGAAGTTCCGCGAAGAAGTCGAGCATTTCGGGGATCTGCGTCAGCTGGGTGACGCGCTTCTGGAGGATCTCGGCGAACTTCTCATAGGGCATGTCCTTGTCGCCGAACAGCTTTTGATAATACGGCATGGCGACGGCGGTGAATTCCTCCGGGGTCATCGCCTTGATGTACTCGCCGTTGAACCACGTCAGCTTGTCGTAGTCAAAGACGGACGGCGACTTGCTGATGCCGCTGATGTCAAACGCTGCTTCCAGCTCTTTGAGGGTAAAGATCTCCTGGTTGTCCTTGGGACACCAGCCCAGCAGGGCGATGTAGTTGATGATCGCCTGCGGCAGATAGCCGTCGTCGATCAGGTCGTAGAAGCCGGTCGCGCCGTGGCGCTTGCTCAGCTTGGACACGTTGCCGTCCTCGTCCTTGCCCATGATCAGCGGCAGGTGGATGTAGGTCGGGATCTCCCAGCCGAAGGCTTCATAGAGCAGGTTGTACTTCGGCGTGGAGCTGAGATACTCGGAGCCGCGGACGACGTGCGTGATGCCCATGGTGTGATCGTCGATGACGTTGGCGAAGTTGTAGGTCGGGTAGCCGTCGGTCTTGATCAGAATCTGATCCTGCAGCTCGCTGTTCTCGACGGTGATCTCGCCGAACACCGCGTCGGTGAAGGTCGTGCTGCCCTCAATCGGCATTTTCTGGCGGATGACGTAGGGCACGCCCTCGGCGAGCAGGCGGTCGATCTCCTCCTGCGGCAGATCGCGGCAGTGGCGGTCATAGCCGCCGCCGACGTTCTCGCTCTGGATCTTTTCAAGACGTTCCTTGGAGCAGAAGCAGCGGTAAGCCTTGCCCTCGGCGATCAGCTGCTCCGCGTAGGGAAGATACATATCCTTGCGCTCGGACTGCACGTAGGGACCGAAATCGCCGCCGACGTCGGGGCCTTCGTCATGCTGCAGACCGGCGAGGCTGAGCGTGTTGTAGATGAAATCCACCGCACCCTCCACCAGACGCTCGCGGTCGGTGTCCTCGATGCGGAGAATGAATTTGCCGCCCTGTGACTTGGCGACCAGATATTCGTAAAGCGCGGTTCTCAGGTTGCCGACATGCATAAAGCCCGTCGGACTCGGAGCATAGCGCGTTCTGACTGTTTTATCAGCCATGTTATCACCCTCTTCAAAAAATATACTTTATTAGTATAACACAGTTTTTTGCAGAATACAAGGGAAGAGAGGAAAAGCTGCACGGCAATATCTCTCAATAAAAAACTTCCCCGGAATCCTGAGATTCCGGGGATCGCTTTTTGGCTTAACGATGGATGCTGTTGCAAACTGCCTGCCGGTCCGTTTACGAAGCGGCGGCTGAGATCGCTGCAGATGAGACGACGATCGCAATCACATAGATGACAAGGCAGACAATGCTGAGGATCAAACCTGCGATGGCAAGTCTTCTGCCGATCCTTACCTGGTTCGACACATCGCCGTACTGAGCGACATACTTTTTAGCCTGCACCAGTCCGATGATGGAAAAGATCAGACCGAGGATACCCGACTCGCAAAGCGCCAGACCGATAATACCGAACACCAGCACCTTTGTGGGGCTGCCGGGATTTTGCTGACCATTCTGATTACTCATAGTTTCCTCCTTTCCGCAACCAAGTTGCTGATAAAACGGGGCCGGCTCTTGCTCGTGGATGGAGTTTTGAGTCAGCCCCGCTGATGTGTGAAAATAAAATAGAATTACGCCTTGTCGACAGAGCCGAAGAGCTCCATCTTCTCTTTAACGGTGTCCTTGATCGCCTGGAAGCCGGGCGCCAGCAGCTTTCTGGGGTCGAAGCCCTTGCCCTGGAGATCCTTGCCTGCCTCGATGTACTCTCTGGTAGCCGCCGCGAACGCGAGCTGGCATTCGGTGTTGACGTTGATCTTGGAAACGCCGAGAGAGATCGCCTTCTTGATCATGTCAGCCGGGATACCGGTGCCGCCGTGGAGAACCAGGGGCATCTCGCCGGTGAGCTGCTGGATCGCGTCGAGCGTCTCAAAGCTCAGACCTGCCCAGTTCTCGGGATACTTGCCGTGGATGTTGCCGATACCGGCAGCCAGCATGGTAACGCCGAGATCGGCGATCATCTTGCACTCTGCGGGATCAGCGCATTCGCCTGCGCCGATAACGCCGTCCTCTTCGCCGCCGATGGAGCCGACCTCTGCCTCGATGGACAGACCGAGCTCATTGCAGGTAGCGACGAGTTCCTTGGTTTTCTCAACGTTCTCCTCGATCGGATAGTGAGAGCCGTCGAACATGATGGAGCTGAAGCCTGCCTCGATGCAAGCCTTGGCGCCTTCGTAGGAGCCGTGATCCAGGTGGAGCGCTACGGGAACGGTGATCTTGAGTTCCTCGAGCATGCCGTTGACCATACCGACAACGGTCTTGTAGCCGCACATATATTTGCCGGCGCCCTCGGATACACCGAGGATCACGGGGGAGTTAAGCTCCTGTGCAGTCAGGAGAATCGCTTTTGTCCACTCCAGGTTGTTGATGTTGAACTGACCAACTGCGTAGTGGCCTGCCTTTGCTTTCGTAAGCATCTCTTTTGCGTTTACTAATGGCATTTTCATCTTCCTTTACGGTAAAATTTCGGCGGCAGAACGTCTCCTGCTGTCGAGTTACCATTATTATACACCAAATTGCGGCAAAGATAAAGTCATTTTGCGAAAAAAGTGATAAAAATTTCATTTGACTGTGTGAAAAGAATTTTCAGGTGATGTTCACATTCCCTGTCTTGCGTTTATCGCCGGAAAGTTGTATAATAGGAGCAGATTTTAAGGAAACAGGTGATTGATATGGATAATCAATTTGATAACGGTTTCTACGGCGACCAGCCCCAGCGTCCCTTTACCGAGAAGAACGAGCCGGAGGTTCCGGTTCAGCCGGTCACGGACTTCCAGCCGGAAAAGCCGCTCATGCAGCCGGAACAGCCGGCGCCGCAGCAGCCTGCTCAACCCGCATGGCAGCAGCCTGCTCAGCCGGTCTATCCGCAGCAAAACCCGCAGCCGCAGCAGCCGGTCTATCCGCAGCAAAACCAACAGCCGAATTATTTGGCGGACAGCTACGATCCCGTGCAGCACACCGCCGTCTACCAGAACGGCGCGTTTGTCCGGCAGCCGCAACAGCCGCCTCAGGGCTACGGCTATCAGCCGCCTCAGCCCCCTCAGCCGCCGCAGCAGCCCGCTCCGGATCTTAATCCCTACCAGCGCCGGCCGCGCGAGATCCCGACCGGCTATCAGCCGCCTCAGCCTCCCAAGCAGAAGAGCAACAAGGGCTTGATCGTCGTCATCATCGTACTCAGCGTGTTGCTTGCCGGCAGCCTTGCCGGTATCTTCGGCTTCCTTCTTATGAACGGCCAGAATCAGCAGCAAAGCCGCAAGCAGCAGAACAGCAACGGCTTCACGATCCCGGATTTCACCCTGCCGAACGGCGAAGGTCTGATACCCGTTCCGTCCACCACCGCTCCGGTCGAGGAACACAAGGAGAGCGACTATTCCGACAAGGTGCAAAAGGACTATGCCGGTCTGACGCTCAACAAGAAGCCTTCCGACGCACAGACCAACAAGAGCTATAACTCCGAATACGCCTTCAACAGCGTTTCCGATTCCGTCGTCGGCGTGATGTGCTATGCCGACAAGGAGAAATCCACCACCAAATCCCAGGGCAGCGGCATCATCCTCTCCGCAGACGGTTATGTGGTGACGAACGCCCACGTTGTCGGCAACTCCAAGACCGCCTACGCGATCAAGGTCGTCGCCTCCGACGGCAAGGAATACAACGCCGGTGTGGTCGGCGTTGACAGCCGCACCGACATCGCCGTGCTCAAGATGGACGACGCCAAGGATCTCAAAGCGGCGACCTTCGGCGATTCCGGCGAAACCATCGTCGGCGAGGACATCATCATCGTCGGCAATCCCGGCGGCATCAACTACCAGAACTCCATGACAAAGGGCATCGTCTCGGCGCTCGACCGCGACGCTTCCAAAAAGAACATCGTCAAGTATATCCAGACCGACGCGGCGATCAATCCCGGCAATTCCGGCGGCCCCGCGGTCAATATGTACGGTCAGGTCATCGGCATCGCGAGCTCCAAGATCGCCAGCGTGACCTACGAGGGCATGGCGTTCTGCATTCCCAGCCAGACCGCCAAGACCATCGTCGACGACCTGATGAAGACCGGCTTCGTGCAGGGCAGAGTCAAGATCGGCATTGCCGGAGTCGCTGTTCAGGAGGACGATTTCAGCCAGTACGGCCTCCCCCAGGGAATTGAAGTGCAGTCCATTGACAAAAACGGCCCCTGCGGTTCGACCGGCCTCGCCGTCGGCGACGTCGTGACCGAACTGGACGGCAAGAAAACCACCACCTTCTCCGAGATCTACGCCGTGCTCGAACAGCACAAGGACGGCGACAAGGTGAAGATCAAGTACTATCAGGCTTCCACCGGCAAGGAAGTCGAGGAAGAGATCACCCTCGCAGCGGACAAATAA
>CAMKSB010000069.1 GCA_946415335.1 uncultured Clostridia bacterium | reverse complement strand
GAGACCGAGCAGATGGCCATCGAGCTCATCCGCCAGGAGAACGAGCGCGGCGCCAACCTCAGCTACATGATCGTCTCCGAGGCCGGCGCCTCGGTGTACTCCGCAAGCCCCCTCGGCGCGGAGGAATTCCCCCAGTTTGACGTGAACCTCCGCTCCGCGGTCTCGATTGCCCGCCGTCTCCAGGATCCCCTGGCCGAGCTGGTCAAGATTGAGCCGAAGGCCATCGGCGTCGGCCAGTACCAGCACGACATGCCCGAAAAGCAGCTGGAGTCCGCGCTCGACGCGGTGGTGGAAGACTGCGTCAACGCCGTCGGCGTGGATGTCAACACCGCCTCGCCTTCCCTGCTGCGCCGCGTCTCCGGCCTCACCGCCACCACGGCCAAAAACATCGTCGCCTTCCGGGAAGAAAACGGCCCCTTCCGGGACCGCAAGCAGCTTCAGAAGGTTCCGAAGCTCGGGCCGAAGGCCTTCCAGCAGTGTGCCGGCTTCCTTCGTGTCCCCGAGAGCAGGAACATCCTCGACAACACCGCCGTACACCCCGAGTCCTATGCCGCCGCGTCAGCCCTGCTCACGCTGACCGGCCACAGTGACGCCGATCTTCGCGCCGGGAAGCTCTCCGATCTCCCCGGCCGGATCAAGGACTACGGCGCCGCCAGAGCCGCCGAAGAGATCGGCATCGGCGTACCGACCCTGATGGACGTGATGCAGGAGCTCATGAAGCCCGGGCGCGATGTCCGTGACGAGCTCCCCAAACCGATCCTCCGCACCGACGTCATGGAGATCTCGGACCTCAAGCCGGGCATGAAGCTCTCCGGCACCGTCCGCAACGTCATCGACTTCGGTGCTTTCGTCGATATCGGCGTCCACCAGGACGGTCTGGTGCATATCTCCCAGATCTGCGACAAATACATCAAGCACCCTTCCGAGGTTTTGAAGGTCGGCGACGTGGTGAACGTCAAGATCCTCTCCGTAGACGCAAAAAAGAACCGCATTTCTCTGACCATGCGGTTCTGATACATATAATAACAGGGCGTGCCGACCGGCGCGCCCTTCAAGCTTGCTTATTTCTCTGTGATTTTGATGGAATTGATGACCGGCTGCTTGGACGACGGGATCGTGCCGTTGCCATCCACCGGCTTTGCGTCGTTAGCGATCTTGTCAACGACCTCCATACCTTCTGTCACCTTGCCGAAGGCAGCGTACTGACCGTCGAGGTGAGGAGCGTCCTCATGCATGATGAAGAACTGGGAGCTGGCGCTGTTGGGATCACTCGAACGCGCCATGGAAATCACGCCTCTGGTGTGCTTGAGCGGATTGTTCACGCCGTTGCCGGAGAACTCACCCTTGATGGTCTTGTCGCTGCCGCCGGTGCCGTTGCCCAGCGGATCGCCGCCCTGGATCATAAAGCCCTTGATGATCCTGTGGAAGGTCAGACCGTCATAGAAGCCCTTCTTGGCAAGAGAAACAAAGTTCTCAACGGTGATGGGAGCAACGTCGGGATAGAGCTCAACGGTGATCGTGCCGTAATCCTTGACGTCGATCACTGCGGTCGCACCGGAAACAGGGGTAACGTCGCTCTGATCGGCATTTGACTCTGCGGCTTTGGTTTCCGTCTGAGAAGAGGAGCTGTCGGTCTTTGAGCTCGCGGAGCTGTCAGTCTTTGAGCTCGCGGAGCTGCCTGTTTTTGAGGTAGCGGAACTGCCGTTGTTGGCACAGCCGGCAAGGGCTGCACAGGAGCAGACAAGCACCAGTGCCAGCGCAAGGCTGATTACTTTTGCGGAAATGGTTTTGAACATGGTAAAAACTTCCTTTCAAAAATGTTTCCCTAGTATTTTACCACGAATGAAAAAACAAATCAACATCATTTGACAGAAAAAGCGGATTGTGATATATTTTATAGAGCAAACAATAACGGAAGTGAAGTAATGCGAGACGATATAACCTATATAAATGCGAAAAGCAAGCTGTTCAGCGTCAATTTCAGGGAACTCCTGAAATACCGCGACCTGATCTGGCTGATGGTCAAGCGCGATCTGGTCAATTCCTACAAGCAGACCGTGCTCGGTCCCATATGGATCATCATCAATCCCTTGCTGTCCACCTCGGTATTCACCATTATCTTTGATGTGATCGCCGGGATCTCCACCGACGGTGTGCCGCCGTTTCTGTTCTACATGGCAGGCAACGTGCTGTGGAGCTTCTTCTCGGAATGTCTCAACCGGGCGTCCTCCACGTTCCTGAGTAACGCGCGCATTTTCGGCAAGGTCTATTTTCCGAGACTGGTCATGCCGATAGCCGGTATCGTTTTTAATTTTATCAATTTTGTCGTGCAGCTTTCTGTCTTTGTGATACTGGTGGTCATCTTTACCCTCATCGGCAGCAACGTCCATCCGAACTGGCTGCTGGCACTGACGCCGGTTCTGGTGCTGCAGACAGCGCTGCTGGGAACCGGTATCGGACTGATCGTATCGTCCATCACCACCAAGTACCGCGACCTCAAGATCCTTGTCACCTTCGGCGTATCGCTGCTGATGTACATCACGCCGGTCGTCTATCCGGTCTCCAAGGTCCCGGAGAGTTTCCGCTGGCTCATGCTGTGCAATCCGGTAGCGCCCATTGTCGAGACCTTCCGCTGCGCCTTTTTAGGCAGCGGCGAGTTCCACTGGGTATTCTGGTTGCTGAGCTTGGCGGTGACGGCGGTCATCGTTTTCTTTGGCGTTATCGTTTTCAATAAGGTAGAAAAGACTTTTATCGACACGGTGTAAGCATGAAACAGTTGGAAAAAGATGTTGTCATTCGCACAACAGGACTGAGAAAAGAATACAATCTCGGCGTCATTGGCTCCGGAACGCTGCGGCGTGATGTGCAGAGTTGGTACGCCAAAAAGCGCGGCAGGGAGGATCCCAACCGCAAAATCGGCACGGAAGCGCACGAAAAAGGCGAGATCTTTGTCGCGCTGAAGGACTTCGACGTGGATATCAAGCGCGGCGAGCGCGTCGGCATCATCGGTGCCAACGGCGCCGGAAAGTCCACCTTTCTCAAGCTGCTCTCGCGTATCACCTCTCCGACAGAGGGCGAGATCGCATATCGCGGCAGGATCGCCAGTATGCTCGAGGTCGGCACCGGCTTCAACGGAGAGCTGACCGGCAGGGAGAACATCTACCTCAACGGCGCGATCCTCGGCATGACAAAGGCGGAGGTCGACAACAAGATGGACGAGATTATCGCCTTTTCAGAGTGTGAAACATTCATCGACACCCCCGTAAAGCGCTATTCCTCCGGCATGTTCGTCAAGCTCGCCTTTGCGGTCGCAGCGCATCTCGACGCGGAGATCCTCATCATGGACGAGGTGCTGGCCGTCGGCGATATGAAGTTTCAGCGCAAGTGCATCGACAAGATGCGCCAGCTTGCGATCGACGAAAACCGTACAGTGCTCTACGTTTCCCACAACATGAGCACGATCCAGGATCTCTGCAACCGCTGCCTGGTGCTCAGCCACGGCGAAAAAATATTTGACGGCGGTGTTGACGAGGCGGTGGCGCTGTATCTCGGCGGCGAGAAGGACGCGTCCATTTCCTATCACTACGAGGACGACAAGTATAAGTACCCGGTGCGCAGCCACGAGATCAACCTGACCGACGCGCGGTATGTCGGACTGACGACCAACCGCTTTCAGGGCGCCTTTCAGCTTCCGCTGGAGCTTGGCTGGACGTATTTGAAGGACGTCGAAAACGTCGGCTTGCGCATTGAGATCATGGATTACAAGCACTATCCCGTCACTGCCTATCTGCTGGAAAACATTCACAGCGGAAAGAAGGGGGAGAGCGTCACCAAACGCTTTAAGCTCGATATCACCGATCTGGCGCAGGGCAATTACTATACCCGCTATGTTTTTTTCCGCATCGAGACCGGCGCCAACACGGTTGAAGATATCGAATACGCGGTAGGTCTGACGATCTATAAAAACCCTGTCAACGACGGCGAAGCGCGTTGGAAGAAAGCCTGGGGCAGTATGCTGAATCCGGGCATCGAACTGACAGAATAAATCAAGAGCACGGTTTGACCGTGCTCTTTTTCTATACCCTATACAGCTGACAATACGCGGCTCAGCGCTGCGACAGGCAGACCGACGACGTTGAAATAATCGCCGTGAATCTCCTTTACCAGCAGCGCGCCCTTTTCCTGAATACCGTATGCGCCCGCCTTGTCCATCGGTTCGCCAGTGTCGATATAATCGCGCAGTTCGCGGTCGCTCATCAGGTAAAAGGTCACCTCTGTCGTCTGCGAAAAACGCTCGGTGTGCTTGCCTTTGATGACGGCGCAGCCGGTAATGACCTTGTGCGTCTTGCCGGACAGCATTTTCAGCATACGGAGCGCGTCCGCCTTGTCTCTCGGCTTGCCCAGCATAACGCCGCCGATAAACACGCCGGTGTCGCAGCCGATCACTACGTCGTCCGGGTGCTGTTTGGCAAGCGCCTGTGCCTTTCGGACGGCGAGCAGCTCCGGGATCTCCTCCGGGGCGGTATCACCGGTGTCATGTTCGTCCACATCGGCAGGCATGACCGCGAAATCCTCCGTAATCAGCCGGAGAAGCTCCTGACGGCGCGGCGAAGCCGAAGCGAGAATCAACATCTTCATTCCTCCCTTTCTGTTTTCTCTATTTTACCGCAAAAATGAAGAAATGTAAATATTTTTCATTTTGGTGTTGACAACAGTAAAAAGCGGTGCTATAATAAACCTATAAAACACGTAGGTTTTATAATATTTATAAAATAGGAGTAATCAACATGAAAGTTTATGAATCCATCACCGACCTCATTGGCAAGACGCCGCTGCTCAAGCTCAATCACTACATCGCCGACAACGAATTGGGCGCGGATATTTACGCAAAGCTGGAGTATTTTAATCCTGCCGGCAGCGTCAAGGACAGAGTCGCCTTCGCCATGATCGACGACGCGGAGAAAAGCGGAGCGCTCAAGCCCGGCTCGGTCATCATTGAGCCGACCAGCGGCAACACCGGTATCGGACTGGCGGCAGTCGCGGCGTCCAGAGGCTATCGCGCGATCCTCACCATGCCCGAGACCATGAGCGTCGAGAGAAGAAACCTGCTCAAAGCCTACGGCGCGGAGATCGTCCTGACTGACGGCGCAAAGGGTATGAAGGGCGCGATCGCAAAGGCGGAGGAGCTTGCCGCGGAGATCGAAAACAGTTTCATTCCGAGCCAGTTCACCAATCCGGCAAATCCGAAAGCACATCTGGCGTCTACCGGTCCCGAGATCTGGGAAGCGACCGAAGGCAAGGTCGATATTTTTGTAGCCGGCGTCGGCACAGGCGGAACGGTTTCCGGCGTAGGCGGTTATCTGAAAAGTCAGAATCCGAATGTCAAGGTCGTCGCGGTAGAACCCGCCGGTTCGCCGGTGCTTTCCAAGGGCACCGCGGGACCGCACAAGATCCAGGGAATCGGCGCAGGCTTTGTACCCGATACGCTTGATACGGAGATCTATGACGAGATCATCCCCGTCGAAAACGAAGACGCTTTCGCCACCGGCAGAGCGTTGGCACGCAAGGAAGGCGTACTGGTCGGCATTTCCTCCGGAGCGGCGGTCTGGGCAGCGGCACAGTTGGCGCGCCGTCCCGAAAACAAGGGCAAGATCATCGTGGCTCTCCTGCCCGATACCGGCGAGCGCTATCTTTCCACCCCGATGTTTTCCGAATAACGCAAAAGGCGGACAGCTTAGGCTGTCCGTTTTTTTAAAGTGCGTTTTTGGCGCTTTTTATAAATGATACAGCAAAAAACTTGACAGTCTATAGTCGTTTTTGTATAATTATATCAAAAGGAATGGGGTGCTGTTTCTTTTGTTGCGTTGACCATACCGCGCGTGGGGGAAAGGAGTCAGACGAATGGATGAACGCCAAATCGTATATTTTTCGATCGAAATATGGGGCGCGTTTTTCAGTCTGATCGCCGCATTGACGATCTTGCTCACAAGACATTTTGACAAATCCGGTTCGCGTAAGCTGATGCTCGCCATGCTTTGTTCGGCAGCGTTGATGTTCTGCGACGGCGTTTCCATCTTTTTTCGAGGAAATCCTTCAACGTCTGCGTTGGTCATTGAACGATGGTCGACGTTTGCTGTGTATTTCCTCAGTTTTCTGATCATTCCTCTATCTGCGCAGTATGTTTCCCAGATCATCTACAAGCGTTCGGGCGGTTTCAAGCTGTACTGGGAGCTCATTGAATGGGGCATCTTTGTTTTCGGAGCATTGCTGCTGATCGTCAACGCGATCTATCCGTTTATCTTCTATGTAGACGATGTGGGCAGGTTTGTCAGAATGCCCTATTTCTTCTGGGTGCCGAGTCTGATCGGCTTCACGGGCATTTTAACGACGCTGGCGGTAGCGCTGAAATACAGCAAATATATGATGCCGATCGAACGGGCGGCTGTCGTTTCCTTTCAGGTTTTGCCCATGGCGGGTATCATCATCAAGCTGTTTTATCCGGAAACGCCGTTTGTCACTATCGCTATCGTTGTTTCCTCCATCATCCTCTTCGTTTCCTATGAAGCGAGTTATGTGCAGTTCCTTGTTGAACAGGAACAGAAACTCAGCGAGGCTAAGCTAAAGCTTGTCAACCAGCAGATGAAGCCGCATTTTATCTTCAATACGCTGACACTTATTCGTTATCAGTGCCTGACGGCTCCGAACGATGCGGCGCAAACGGTGTCCGAGTTTTCCAATTATCTCCGCAGCATCACCGATTATCTGACGGAGGAAGACTGCATTTCGGTCGAAACCGAGCTCGACATCGTCAAAAACTATCTGAACATCCAGTCCAAGCGCTTTGGAGACGGCATCAAGGTGGAGTACGACATCGAGGAAACCGATTTTGATGTACCGCCTTTTTCGATACAGACCTTAGCGGAAAACGCCGTGCATCACGGCTTCAAGAGCGGTCAGGGAGATAAAGGACTCATCAAGGTATCCACGAAAAGAGACAAAAATAAGCGGATCGTGACCGTTGAAGACAACGGCGCCGGCTTTGATGTAAGGGAAATGGAAAAGAAGGGTTCTGTCGGCATCAAAAACACAAGAAACAGAGTCAAGATCATGTGCGGAGGAGAACTTACCATCGAAAGCGAACCGGGCAAGGGCACGCGCGCCGTCATCATAATACCCGAGGTGTAACATGAATATTCTGATAGCAGACGACGAAATGAGTATGTGGTATGATTTGAAATTTGCCGTTGAAAGAGTGGCTCCGTCGGAAGAGAATGAATTCTTTTTTGCGCAGAACTACGATACTGCCGTTGAGCAGATTCAAAACAATCAGATCAGCATCGCGTTTCTGGATATCAATATGCCGGGCAAAAGCGGTCTGGAACTCGCGCAGGCGATCAAAAGCCTGAATCCCGACATCAATATCATCATGGTCACGGCATACAGGGAATACGCGCTCGACGCTCTGCAGCTTTATGTCAGTGCTTACCTGCTGAAGCCGGTTGATGACAACGAGCTCCGGGAAGCCCTCGATAACCTCCGCAAGCCGGTTGAGAGAGCGAGATCCGTTAAGCCGGGATTAACGGTCAAATGCTTCGGCAATTTTGAGGTGTACGTCGGAGAGAAGGCTGTCAAATTTTCCCGGGCGAAGGGGAAGGAGTTGTTTGCGTATCTTGTTTGCCTGCGAGGGACCTCTGCCACCAGAGGTGAGATATGCGCCAATATCTTTGAGGAAAGCAACGAAAAGAAGGCGTTTGAGCATTTGAAAAAAGCCGTTCAATCTCTCAAAAAAGACCTTTCCAAATATCACCTGGAGGACGTGCTGGAGCACAGCCGCAATGCCTATTCCGTCAATATCAGGCAGATCCAGTGCGACTATTACGATTATCTGGATCGAAAGCCCGAGGCGCGCGATTTGTACAGAGGTGAATTTCTCAATCAGTACAGCTGGGCGGAGACCTATATCTATCATCTTGAAAATTTATGATGTAAAAAGTGATGTAAAAAGCTGCCGCAAGCCAATCAGCCTGCGGCAGCTTTTGATATGTTTGTCAAATCATGCTTATTCAATATCGAACACGTCTGTCAAACCCGTCATGTCAAAAATATCCATAACGTCCTCATTGACATTGATAAGCCGCATTTCGCCCTGCTTGTTCATGATTTTCTGGGTGCTCATCAGCACGCGCAGACCGGCTGACGAAAGGTAATCCAGCTGCTTGAGGTCAAAGGTCAGGTCGGTCACGCCGTCGATATT